>NZ_JBEOSP010000011.1:0-219212 GCF_040303105.1 Kitasatospora sp. NPDC096128
CTCCCCGCTGGTGGTGCGGGGCGGCACGCCGCCTGCCCGTCCGGCTGCTGGAGCGGGGCGTGCCGGTCCGCGTGGGCTACCACCTTTGTGGGGGGTCGGGCCGTCCCGGCCCCGGAAAGGCCGCGGGGGGAGGGCGGGGGTAACGCCCCCCCCCGCCGGGTGGTCCCGGGTCGGTCGGGGCAGCCTCCCCCCGCGAGGCTGCCCCGACCGGTGGGGGGTTCCGGGACTCCGTATCGGTCCGACAGCGGCCGACCGGCCGGGGCCCGAACGAAACCGCCGGGCGGTGGAACGCACCGGCGAGGAGAACTCTGCACGACGAACACGTGACTTTCGAGGGTTCCGAGGGGTTGTGAGACACTTCCGTCCGTCTCAACGCCATGACCTGGGGTTTGGGACGCCAGGCCGCTGAGGTTGGAGAAGGGCCGACGCCGAACGGCCGGACCGGACGCGAACCTCCCGTCCCGTCCCACCGTCGTCCCGTCCCGCGACTCATGGAGGACTGCGTTGGCTTCCGCCTGGAAGGAACTGCCCGAGGAGCTGTCCGAGCCCGCCCGCCGGCTGGCCGAGGAGCTCCGGACCCTCAAGGACACCGCCGGACTCTCGCTGTCCGAGCTGGCCGCCCGGACCCACTACAGCCGGGCCTCCTGGGAGCGCTGGCTGAACGGCAAGCGGGTGGTCACCGAGCAGGCGCTGGAGGCACTGATCGGCGCGGTCGACTGCGACGCGACCGCGCTGCGCCGGCTGTGGCAGCGGGCGGTGGCTCCCGAGGCCGAGGCGACGGCGGACCGGCCGACGGCCGAGCAGCCCCGGCCCGAGGCCCTGGAGCCGGCCTCGACGCCGACCGACGCCGGGTCCGGCCCCGAACCCGGCTCGGCCGAACCCGCCCCCGAGCCGTCCCCCGCACCCGCGCCCGCACCCGAGCCCGCACCCGAGCCCGCACCCGCCGACGAGCAGGCCGCCACCTGGTGGCGCCGCCCGGTGGCGCTGGTCTCCGGCGCGGCCGTGCTGGCGCTGCTGCTGGTGCTGGTCGGGCTGCGGATCAGCCGCCACGACGACCAGGCCTCGGCCGCCGACGGGCCGGGCCCGACCGTCTCGGCCACCGCCAAGCCCGTCCCGACCGACCCCGCCTGCCGGGCCCTCGGCTGCGCCCACAAGGACCCCAAGACCACCGGCTGCGGCAAGGACGCCCGCACCCTGCAGACCCAGGTCATCGGCAAGGTCGTCGTCTACCTCCGGTACAGCCGGACCTGCCAGGCCGCCTGGGCGGCGATCACCGAGGGCGAGCCCAAGGACTACGCGGTGATCACCGACAGCACCGGGGACAGCGAGACCGCAATGATCCACTGGGGCTACGACAACTACTCGCAGATGCTGAACGCGGCGGACCCGACGATCGGCTTCCAGGTCTGCGGCTTCCTGCCGACCGGGAACGACTGCACCGGGACCGTCACCGACCTGGCCAGGGTGGTCGCCTCCACCCCGATCCCGATCGGTCCCGCCTCCCCGCCCCCGGGTGCCGGGGGCGCGACGGCGACGCCGAGCGACTCGCCGTCGGGGTCGCCGTCGGGGTCGGGGCCGGCGTCGACCGGACCGGCACAGGGCGCCACCCAGGCGCCGCCGACCGACCAGGCCTCGCCGAGCCCGTCCGCGTCCTGAGGCGCGGCCGGCACGCCCCGGGAGACCCGCTATTCGAGGTAGCCGCGCAGCTGCTCGGCGTAGGCGTGGTCGCGGAGCTTGACCAGCGTCTTGGACTCGATCTGCCGGATCCGCTCCCGCGTCACGCCGAACACCGCACCGATCTCCTCCAGCGTGCGCGGGCGCCCGTCGTCCAGCCCGTAGCGGAGCTGGACGACCTGGCGCTCCCGGTCGCCGAGGGTCGCCAGCACGGCGTCCAGGTGCCGGCGCAGCAGCAGGAAGGTCGCCGACTCGGCGGGCGAGGCGGCATCGGCGTCCTCGATCAGGTCGCCGAGCGCGACGTCGTCCTCCTCCCCGACCGGGGTGTGCAGCGAGATCGGCTCCTGGGCCAGCCGGAGCAGCTCGCGGACCCGTACCTCGGTGAGCTCCAGGACGGTGCCGATGTCGGCCGCGGTCGGTTCCAGGCCGCGCTCCTGCAGCAGCGCGCGCTGCACCCGGACCACCCGGTTGATCAGCTCCACCACGTGCACCGGCACCCGGATCGTCCGGGCCTGGTCGGCCAGCGCCCGGCTCATCGCCTGCCGGATCCACCAGGTCGCGTACGTCGAGAACTTGTAGCCGCGGGCGTAGTCGAACTTCTCCACCGCCCGGATCAGGCCCAGATTGCCCTCCTGGACCAGGTCCAGCAGGGTCAGCCCGCGGCCGACGTAGCGCTTGGCGACGGACACCACCAGGCGCAGGTTCGCCTCGATCAGGCGGCGCTTGGCGATCCGGCCGAGGACCACCAGGGAGTCCAGCTCGCGGGCCAGCGGGTCAGGCGGCGGCGGGTCGCCGTTCAGCCGCTCCTCGGCGAACAGGCCGGCCTCGATCCGACGGGCCAGCTCGACCTCCTCGGCGGCGGTGAGGAGCCGGATCCGGCCGATTTCGCGCAGGTACTGCCGCAGCAGGTCGGCGGCCGGACTGCCGCCCTCCGCCCGCTCGGCGGGGCCTTCGTCGTCGAGGTCCGGCTCGGTGTCCGACTCGGGGTTCGGCCCGGCCTCCGACTCGGTGTCCGACCCGGGGTTCGGCCCGGCCTCCGACTCGGTGTCCGACCCGGGGTTCGGCCCGGCCGTCGGCTCCGGACTGTCGGGGTGGCCCTCCGGCAGCTCCTGGGCGGGGACCCGCTGATCCGGGGGCGCGGACCCGGCCCGGCCGTGGTCCGTCTCCTGCTCCCCGGTCGGCGGTCCGGCGGGGGCGGCCCGTCCGGCGGGCTCGGCTCGTCTGGTGGCGGTGGTCGCTGCGGCAAGGCCTTGGTCCACGGGCATCCCTCGGGGCGGGCGCGACTCTGGCGGACCCGCGCTGGACGGAGGTGGGACGCCCTCCAGTGTGGGGTACGCCACGCTCCGTGGCCGAGACTCCTGCGCCGACTTTCTGCGCAGGACTTCCCGGGCACGCCCTACAGTGCCGCCGCGCCCCGGCTCTTCAGCTGGTCGCCGTACTGCTGGAGCTGCCACAGCTCGGTCTGCACCGCGTGCAGCTGCTCGGCGTCCGCCCGGTGGCCCAGCCGCTGGAGGTAGCCGCGGACCTCGGCGATCCGCCGGTCGACGGCCAGCAGGCGCAGCTTGACCAGGAACTCCCCCGCGTAGATCGCGTCCGCCTTGCGGAGCGACCGCACCGGTTCGACGGTCAGCTCGGTCACCAGTGAGCGCACCTGGTCGTCCGGGGAGGCCTCGCGCACCGCGCTGGTGAAGTCGGGCACGGCCGCCCCGTACGCGGCGCCGCCGGCCTTGGCGATGGCCTGCCGGACGGCGGCGTACGGCGGGGTCGGGAACTCGTCCTCGCCGTACTGGTCGAAGGCCGGGCTGACCAGGTCCGGGTGCTGGAGCGCCAGCTTGAGCAGCTCCCGCTCGACGAACTGGGCCGGGTCCCGCGGGTTGAGCCGGAACGCGGGCTGGGCCGGGCGCGGGGCCGTGACGGGCTGCTCGGTGCGCCGCTGCTGGCCGTTGGCGCGGGGGTTCTGCTGCCGCTCCCGCTCCCAGCGGGCCAGCTGGGAGATCCGGCGGACCACGAACTGCTCGTCGCCCGGGTTGACCCCGAGCATGCCGGCCAGGCGGATCGCGTAGCCGTGCCGGATCGACGGGTCCTTGATCTTCGCGACGATCAGGGCGGCCTCCTCCATGGCGGCGGCCTGCCCCTCGGGGGTCTCGACCCGGTGCTTCGACACCGCGGTGTTCAGCGCGAACTCGAACAGCGGGACCGGGTGGTCGATCAGCTGCCGGACCGCCTCGTCGCCCTGGGCCAGGCGCAGCTCGCAGGGGTCCATGCCGCCCGGGCTGACCGCGATGGAGGTCTTGGCGGCGAACTTCTGGTCGTCCTCGAAGGCGCGCAGGGCGGCCTTCTGGCCGGCCGCGTCGCCGTCGAAGGTGAAGACCGTCTCGCCGCGGTACTGGGAGGTGTCCATCAGCAGCCGGCGGATGATCTTGATGTGGTCCTCGGCGAACGCCGTGCCGCAGGTGGCCACCGCCGAGGTGACCCCGGCCAGGTGGCAGGCCATCACGTCGGTGTAGCCCTCGACCACCACCGCGCGGCCCGACTTGGCGATCTCCTTCTTCGCCAGGTCGATGCCGTACAGCACGTGGGACTTCTTGTAGATCGGCGTCTCGGGGGTGTTCAGGTACTTCGGGCCGTTGTCGTCCTCGCGCAGCCGACGGGCGCCGAACCCGACCACCTCACCCGCGATGTCCCGGATCGGCCACACCAGCCGGCCCCGGAAGCGGTCGATCAGACCGCCGCGCTGGCCCTGCGAGGCCAGGCCGCCCTGGAGGATCTCCTTGTCCGTGAAGCCCTTGCCGCGCAGGTAGCGGACCAGGTGCTCCCAGCCCACGGGGGCGTAGCCCACGCCGAAGGTCTTCGCGGCCTCCTCGTCGAAGCCGCGCTCGGCCAGGAACCGGCGGCCGATCTCCGCCTCCGGCGAGGCCAGCTGCTCCTGGTACCAGGCGGCGGCCACCTTGTGCGCCTCGACCAGCCGGGTGCGCTCGCCCTGCTGGTGGCGGGGGCTGTAGCCGCCCTCCTCGTAGCGCAGCGTGATGCCGGCCTGGGCGGCCATCCGCTCGACGGCCTCGGCGAAGGTGAAGTGCTCGATCTTCATCAGGAAGGCGATGGTGTCGCCGTTCTCCTGGCAGCCGAAGCAGTGGAAGACGCCCTTGGCGGGGTTGACGTAGAAGGAGGCGGACTTCTCGTCGTGGAAGGGGCAGACGCCCTTGTACTCGCCGCCGCCACCGTTGGTGAGCTGTACGTAGTCGCCGACCACCGCGTCGATCGGCAGTGCGCTGCGCACCGCCTGTACGTCTTCGTCCCTGATCCGCCCGGCCACCCCGGAAGTCTACTGGGGCGGCCGGGGTTTCGATCCGGGGTTTCGGGCCGGGGTTTCGGGCCGGGGCTCCCGCCGCGGTCCTCACGCCCAGGCGGCGCCGACGAGTTTGGCGTGCAGGGCGAGGGCCGAGGCGTCCGTGAGGGTGGCGATCTGGTCGATCACGGTACGCAGGGCGGCCCGGTCGTCCTCGGCCTCGTGGTACATCGCGGTGAAGACCGGGTCCAGGCCCTCGGGGGCGCGCTGGGTCAGCACGTACGCCAGCTCGGCGATCACGATCCGCTGGCGGGCCCGCAGCTGGGCCTGCTCGTCGCGCATCATCACGTACCGGACGGCGACGGCCTTGAGCACCGCGACCTCCAACCGGACCTCCCGCGGCACCACCAGCTCGGCCGCGTAGCGGGTGAGCCGGCCGGGGCCGTAGCGGGCGCGGGTGGCCTGCTCGGCCGCCAGGCAGAAGCGGCCGATCAGCTGACTGGTGAGGTCCTTGAGGCCGGCCCGGGCGCGCGCCGTGCCGTCGTAGCCGCGCGGCCACCAGTCCTGGGCGAGCAGCCGGTCCAGGGCGGCGGCGAGCTCCTCCGGCTCGGCGTCCGGCGCGTAGCGCTCGGCCACCTTGAACAGGTCGCCGCGCTCGCCGGGGGCGCGCAGGGCAGCCGGGTCGACATGGCCGGCCTGGAGGGCGTCCTCGACGTCGTGGGTGGAGTAGGCGACGTCGTCGGACCAGTCCATGACGGTGGCCTCGAAGCACTTGCGCCCGGCCGGGGAGCCGGCCCGCAGCCAGCGGAAGACCGGCAGGTCGTCGGCGTAGACGCCGTACTTGGACGAGGCCGGGTCGGTGGGGTGGGCGCCCTTGGTCCACGGGTACTTGGTGGCGGCGTCCAGGGCGGCCCGGCTCAGGTTGAGGCCGACGCTGCGGCCGGGCCAGGGGGCGAGCCGGGCGGCGGGCTGCTCCTCCGGGGGCGCGAAGCGCTTGGGTTCGAGCCGGGTGAGGATGCGCAGCGACTGGGCGTTGCCCTCGAAGCCGCCGCAGGCCTCGGCGGCCTGGTCGAGGGCCTCCTCGCCGGTGTGGCCGAAGGGCGGGTGGCCGATGTCGTGGGCCAGGCAGCCGGTCTCCACGAGGTCCGGGTCGCAGCCGAGGGCGGCACCCAGTTCCCGCCCGACCTGGGCGCATTCGAGCGAGTGGGTGAGCCGGGTGCGCGGGAAGTCGCTGCGCATCGGGGCGACCACCTGGGTGGTGCCGGCCAGTCGGCGCAGCGCGGCGGAGTGCAGCACCCGGGCGCGGTCGCGCTGGAAGGCGGTGCGGCCGGGACGCTTGTCCGGTTCGGGGACCCAGCGGGCCTCGGCGGCGTGGTCGTACGGGATCGGGGCGGCGAGGCGGTGCGTGGTGTCGTCCATATGGTCTTCACGGTACGCCGAGCCCCCGACACGCGGGATGTGCCGCGCGCGAAGGGGTGTGGACCGGGGCGTGAACCGTGGGAGGCGCGCCGGTGACCGCCCCGGCGAATCGGCCGGACCCGAACGGTCCAGTCCCCCGGGGGCCGGTCCGGCGAGCGCGGTCAGCCCCGGACGGCCTTCAGCACCACGGCGGCGACCGCCTCCTGCCCCCGGGCGTTGGGGTGGATCGGGGTGAGCCCGTGGGCCGGGAAGGGCGGCTCGATCCAGCGGGCGTCCTCCCCCGCGCACATGTCGTGCCCGGCCGAGGGCCCGGAGGTGTCCACGAACACCGCCCCGGCGGCCTCCGCGCGCTGCTTGAGCATCCCGTTGAGCTGCCGCTCCTTCTCCGCGAGGAAGCCGAGGTCGGCCGGCGCGAGCGTGCCGCCCAGCGTCGGCTTGCAGCTCGCCGGGTCGGCCGGAAGCAGCGCCGGGTAGCCGACCACGTACACCCGGGCCTGCGGGGAACGGCGCCTGATCTCCTGGAGGGCCTCGGCGACCTTCGTGCCGGCCTCGTCCACCCGGGCCTGCACCTCGTCGGTGCCGCCGGAGGCGTAGTGCTCCCGGCAGGGCGCGGCTGCGCGGTCCTCGCCGACCAGGTCCTTCACCGCGTCCACGAGATTGGCCTTGGCGCACTCGGTGACGACCTGCATGAAGCCGGCGTCGTTGCCGCCGATGCCGAGGGTGACCAGCCGGGTGGCCGGGGTCAGCGCGTCCAGCTGGGCCGGGTTGGGGCCGTCGTCGGTCCTCTGCACCGCCCTGAGGTCTCCGGTGCGGGCACCGCTGCAGCTGACGTCCCGGAACTGCCCGGACGGCACTGCGAGCGCCTTCGCCAGCAGGGAGGGGTAGTTGACCCCGGAGCGGGCGCAGCCGCCCGGGTCGCCGACCTGCGGGGCGATCTTCGGCCCGGCCGTGTACGAGTCGCCGAGCGCCACGTACGGGCTGGTGGGCGGCGGCGTGGGGGTCGGCGTCGGGGTCGGGGACGGGGTCGGGGTCGGGCCGGCCGGTGCCCGGCCGGGCACCGCGCCCGCGAAGCCCCGGTCGGAACCGTCGGCTCCGTCCGGTCCGCCCCCGCCGCTGCACCCGCTCGAACCGGCCAGCAGCAGGGCGGCGAGCAGGGCCGTCGCGACGGCCGTCGGGCGGGTGGTGCTCGGCATGGCGTCCCCCCTGGGGGTGCGGGTCACGGGCTGCTCCGTACACGGCGGCCCGTCCCCCGGGCACCGCAGGACCAACGTACGGGCGGCGCCGAAGACTCCCGCCCGCGGGGGCCGCTGCGCGGACGCCTGTGCGGCGTACCGCTGCTCCGCTACTCCGCGCCGCGTTCGTGCTCGGCCAGGAACTGCTCGAAGCGCCGCCCCAGCTCGTCCGCGGAGGGCAGGTCGACCGGCTCGGCGAGCAGGCTCTCCCGGCTCTCGGCACCCGCGACCGCGTCGTACTGGCCCTCCATGCCGCGGATCGCCGAGCGCAACTCGCCGTCGCCCTGGGCCAGCTGCTCCTCGATGTCGGCGTACACCTCGCCCACCCGCTCGCGCAGCCGGGTGCCGGGCAGCACCAGGCCGGTGGCGGACTGCACCGCCTCCAGGATCAGCACCGCGGCCGCCGGGTAGGCCGAGCGGGCCACGTAGTGCGGGACGTGCACGGCGAAGCCCAGCACGTCGTGCCCGGCCTCGGCCAGGCGGTACTCCAGCAGGGCCTGGGCGCTGCCGGGGACCTGCGCCTGCTCGAACCACTGCGGGTACCCCGGCGCGAGGTCGAGCCGGTTGCCGTGCGGCGTCAGGCCGACCGGGCGGGTGTGCGGCACGCCCATCGGGATGCCGTGGAAGTCCAGGCTGAGCCGGACCTCGAAGCGCTCGACCAGCGCACGGACGGCGCGCGCGAAACGCTCCCACTCGACGTCCGGCTCGGGGCCGGTGAGCAGCAGGAACGGGGCGCCGGCGGCGTCGCGGACCAGCTGGAGCAGGATCTCCGGCGGGTCGTAGGACGACCAGTGGTCGTGGTCGAAGACCATCGCGGGGCGGCGGGCCCGGTAGTCGACCAGGCGGTCGTGGTCGAAGCGGGCCACCACCTGGGGGGAGCCCGTTTCGAGCAGGTGGGCCACCACCTGGCCGCCCGCCTCGCCGGCGTCCATGAAGCCCTCGAAGTGCTGGAGCAGCACCAGTCCGGCGCCGGTGTCGCGCAGCTCCGCGTTGGCCTCGGCCACGGCGGCCACGCCCCGCTCATCCAGCTCGTACAGCGCCTGGAAGTCTCGCACCGCGCACCCTTCCCCGTTCTCTGCTCGTCCCGCTCCGACCGGCTCTCGTCCTGTCCAGCGTGTCGGGCCGCGATGGAATTCCCGTTCCGGCCGACCGCTCGGTGGACGGTCCCGCCGGGGACCCGTCCGGGGCCCGTCCGGCGCCCTGTCCGGCGACACGTCGGGGGGCCGTCGCCGACCGCTCCGGACCATGATCGCACCCGCGGGGAAAGCCCCTGGTCACGGGTGTTCAACAGCCCGCTCCGGGGCGCGCACCGGCGGCCCGCTGCGACATTCGAGCGCCGTGAAGTGACGCACCGCGTTCTGGCGGGTATCGTCCTCTCGCTGCCCCGCATCGTCGCGTCGTCGTCACGTCGTCCGTAACGCCGTCGATCACGACCCGGATCGCTGTCGGGCAGACACCCACGACGCACCTTGCCTTCACCTGGCCGCCTGCTTCCCTTCGCGCACCCGCCTCCTCCTCGGCCATTTCCCGGACGCACACTGTCCCCTCGCTCTTCCCGCCGGACCGGTCCGAGGATCCGTGTCCGTTCCGGCACCCTCGCCGCCCGTTCCGGGCCGCCGCTCCGCCCCATCCGACCGGATTGCTCCGGCGCACAGGGGTACCCGGAGCCGGAAACCGGGCCGGGGCGAAACCCCTGTCCACCGCAGTCCGTGCCGCACCCCGGCGCGGGATGCGCCCTACGACCGATGAAGGACCAAGGTTCCGTGCCAGCACCTGTCTTCCTCACCGGCCGCACCGTTCGGTTGGAGCCACTCGCCGCCCACCACGCCGAGGCCATCGCCGCGGCCGGCGCCGAGGACCGTACGACCTATGCCTTCACCCCCGTCCCACACGGCCTGGAAGCGGCCCGCGACTACATCGCGCGCGCCCTCGCCGACCAGGCCGCGGGCCGGTCGCTGCCGTTCGCGACGGTGAACGCCGCCGACGGCCGGGTGGTCGGCTCCACCCGGTTCCTCGAACTCGACTACTGGCAGGGCCCCATGGTGTGGCCGCCGGTGCCCGGCGTGCCGTTCGGCGATCCGGCCACGGCCGTCCCGGACGCCGCCGAGATCGGCAACACCTGGCTCTCCCCGCGCGCCCAGGGCACCGGCATCAACACCGAGGCCAAGCTGCTCATGCTGCGGTACGCCTTCGAGACCTGGGGCGTGCAGCGGATCTCGCTGCGCGCGGACGCCCGCAACCTGCGCTCGCGCGCCGCGATCGAGCGGCTCGGCGCGACCTCCGAGGGGGTCCGCCGGGCGCACTCGCGCGGGCTGGACGGGGTGGTGCGCTCGACCGCGTTCTACTCGATCCTGGACTCCGAGTGGCCGGCCGTCCGGGACATCATCGAGCTGCGGATCGCCGCCGCCACCTCGCCGAGCGCCCCGGATCCGGCGATCAACCAGGAGTGCCTTAGACAGGGCGGCAGCGGCGCCGGGCAGCTGATGATCACGGCCTGAAGGGGAGCCGTTCGCCGGTAGCGGCGGTCTTCAGGATCCAGCTGAGGACCGCCAGGCCGTGCGGCTCCTGCGGCCGCA
The DNA here is from genome assembly GCF_040303105.1 of Kitasatospora sp. NPDC096128. Classification (NCBI taxonomy): domain Bacteria; kingdom Bacillati; phylum Actinomycetota; class Actinomycetes; order Kitasatosporales; family Streptomycetaceae; genus Kitasatospora; species Kitasatospora sp. NPDC096128. The sequence goes on from NZ_JBEOSP010000011.1 coordinate 10,188, forward strand.
CCGGCCAACGGTCGTGGCTCGTCTCGGCGATCGCCGAGACCGGCCGCCAGCCGTTGCGGACCGGGGCGACCACCACCTCCCAGACCGGATGGCCGTCGTCCGGGCGACAGATCCTGACCGAGCCCTGGTGGGTGTGGACCGCCCAGCGGCCGTCCAGGGCCTCCGTGTGCCTCCCGGCCCGGATGCGCTGCCACTGCTCGTCGGTCCATTCCACCTCGGGTACCGGGTGCGGGCGCGGGACCAGGATCTCCGCGCGGCCCCGGCCGCCGGTGACCGCCCCGGGTGCCGGGAACGCCCAGCCGGGCAGCGGTTCCCGGGCGGCCAGCCAGGCGGCCGGGATGCCGTGGGTGCCGGTGTGGGCGGCCACCACTCCCCCGGTGATCGCGGCGACGGTGTCCATGTCGCCGCCGGCCGCGATCGCCTCGCGCACGGCGGTCCGGTAGTCGGTCAACCAGAGGGCGGCGCACCAGAGGGCGTACGGAACGGTGTCGGCGGCCGAGGTCCGGCTGCCGTTGCCGAGCACACTCGCCGCGAGCACCCGGTCCTGCTCCGCGAGCAGGCCGACGGCCTCGTTCAGGCCGTCGCGAACGACACCCAGCGGGGTGCGGAAGGCCACCTCGCACAGGAAGGTCTCCGGCGTCGTGCCCCCGGTCCGGGCCCGGACCGCCAGGGCCGCCGCCACCGCGACGGCGATCGCGCCGTCCACGGCCTGCGGGTGGGTGTGGGTGATCACGGCCGTCCGCGCGGCCAGTTGGATCACGGCGGACAGGTCGCCCGCGTACGCCGCCCCCAGCGGGGCGACCCGCATCGCGGCGCCGTTGCCGTACGAGCCCTGGCCGTCGAAGAGTTCGGCGGCCAGGGCCTCGGCGTCGCCGCCCTCGCGGACCAGCCGGAGCATCCGGTTGGCGGCCGGGCCGTAGCCGCGGTCGAAGTCGTGGCGGCGGGCGAAGGCGTGGGTGAGGTCGAAGGTGTCGATCGCGCCGCGTTCGCGCTGGGCGGCGTACACCGAGCAGGCCATCTCGGTGTCATCGGTCCACGGCCAGGGGCCGGGCGGTTCGGTACGGGAGGCGAAGTGGGCCCGGGCGGTTTCCGGGACGAAGAACTGGGCGCCGAGGGCGTCACCGACGGAGAGGCCGTTGAGCGCGTCGAGCGCCGGCCCGTTGGGTTCGATCATCATGGGCCTCCCAGCACAGCGGCTCGACCGGCGTTTCGTCAACACCGTTGCAAGGAAGCCCCCGACGAGGGATGTTTCGCATACCTCCGACCCGGGTGGGCAGCACCCGGGTATGACCCGCGCACATCCGCTCGACCCCGTCGCCCTGCTCGGCGCCGACCACCAGCACATCGCCACCCGGGCGCAGCTGCGCCGGCTCGGCGTGCCCTCCGGCACGATCGCCCACCGGCTGCGGCCGGGCGGCCCCTGGCAGCAGGTGCTGCCGCGGGTGATCTGCCTGCAGAACGGGAGGTTGACGGCCCATCAGATACTGCGGGCGGCCTTGGCGTACGCGGGCCCCAAGGGCCGGGAGCCGCACCCCGGGGAGGTGCTGCTGACCGGATTCGCGGTGCTGGCGGACGCAGGGCTGCCGAGCGCCGGGCACCCCGCCGACCTGGCCGAGGTCGACGTGCTGATCCCCGGCCAACGGCGGATCCGGGAGCGGGAGTTCGTCCGGATCCACCGGGCGTCCGGGGCGATGCCGGGCGGCTTCGAACGGGACGACGGACTGTGGAGCGCCCCGGTCGCCCGAGCACTGGCGGACGTCGCGCCGCGGGAGACCGGGCAGCGCCGCTTCCGGGCGCTGTGCGCCGAGGCGGTGCAGCGGCGGCACTGCGAACTCGGCGAGCTGCTGGACCAGTTGCTCGCCCGGCCGGGGGCGCTGGCACTGCCCCAGGTGGCCCGGGTGGTGGATGACCTGACCGCCGGGACGCGGTCCGTGGTGGAGGGCGAGGCCCGCGAGCTGCTCGCCCACGCGGGCCTGCCGGAGCCGCTGTGGAACCCGGTGCTCTTCCTGGACGGCCGCTTCCTGGCGGTGCCGGACGCCTACTGGCCGCACGCCTGCGTGGCCCTGGAGATCGACTCCCGCGCCTACCACCTGCGCCCGGCCGACCACGAGCGCGGCCTGGCCCGCGCCAACCGGCTGACCGCCGCCGGGCTGCCGGTGGTCCGCAGCACCCCGGTCCAGCTGCGCCGCGACCCGGCGCCGGTGCTGCACGAGCTGACCGCCCTGGTCACCACCGGCCCGCACGGCCCGCACGGCCGGATCAGCTGGCGGCGGGCACGGTGAACCAGTCGGCGTTTCAGGCGTGTCGGGCTCCGGCCGCCTCGGCGGCGGCGACCAGGCGGTGGAGTTCGGCGAGGTGGGCGGTGAGTGCCGCGCGGCCCTCGCGGGTGGCTGCGAGCCAGGTGCGCGGGCGCTTGCCGACGTAGCCCTTCTTCACCGTGAGGTAGCCGGCCTCCTCCAGGGCGGTGGCGGCCTTGCTGAGGACGGAGTCGGAGACCTCGCAGTGGTCCCGGACGGCACCGAACTCGGCCTCCTGGCAGGCGCCGAGGAAGGCGAGCGCGGTGAGCCGGGTGGCGTGCTGGAGCAGCGGGTCCAGGGCGGGGGCCATCAGTCGGTCTCCTGAAGGCTCCGGACCCGGCGGTTGAGCCGGCTGGTGCCCGCCCAGAAGGTCGAACCCGCCGCGAGCCCGGCGGCCCCGCCGATCCAGCTCGGGCCGCCGCCCGCCTGCCAGGCGAGCACCATCCCGGCCGCCGCCGCGGCGCAGACCGCGAGGACCGCCAGGGCGACCGGGCCGCCGATGCCGTTCGGCATGCCCCGGCGGACGATGCCGTCGCTGCGCATGGCGACCCGGGCGAGGCCGCCGGTCAGGGCGGCGAAGCCGCCTGCGAGCGCGCCGATCAGGGCGAACTGCCCGGCCTCGATGGCCTGGCCGATCCCCAGGCCGTAGGCGCTGAAGGCGAAGGCGAAGGCCGGTCCGTACCAGCGGGGCAGCTCGCCCGGCCGCCGGGCGGCCGCGTCGGCCCGGTCGGCCAGGCGCAGCGCCTCGGTGGCGGACAGCGGCGGGGTGGGAGCGGAGTCACTCATGGTTTCCCCCTCGGAAGGTGACGATGGCTCCACTGTGCCACCATCTTTCCGAGTTGGAAAGTACTTTCCATGAAACGGTCGCTCAGCAGCGCGGGTCGATCTCCTGGAAGGTCGCGTAGTGGTCCGCGGACCAGTACTGCTCGCCCGAACCGCCGGTGACGACCCGCCGGGTGCCGCGGTCGTCGGAGCCCGGGGTGAGCACGGTGAACTCGTGGTAGTAGCCGTTGCCCTTCTTCGGCAGCCGGCTCTCGCGGTTCTCGAAGACGATGCCGTCCCGGTTGTACGGGTAGGGGCCGCCCTTGGCGATCAGGCCGAGGGTGTCCTGGGCCTGGCTGGGGAGCTTGGTGCGGCAGACGTCGGCCAGCGCCGGGTCGGCGGGCACCCAGGTGCCGCTCGGGGTGGCGGCGCCGCCGGCCGGCGGGGACGGCTTGGGGGCCGTGGGCTTGGGGGCCGAGGCGCCCGCGGTGGTGGTGGCGCTCGCGGCGGCCTTGGGGTGGCTGCTGCCGCCCTTGCCGGCGAGCAGGTAGCCGACTCCGGCGAGCACGGCCAGGATCAGGACGGCCACGACGACGAGCGGGCTCTTGCTTCTGGTCATGCGGTCCAGCTTGGCAGGCGGCGGCGCGCGGCTCGGCCAGTCACACACATGACGGACACCACACGCGGCGCGCGCAGACGTACGGCCGGGCGGGAACGGACGCCGTTGTCCGTTCCCGCCCGGCCGTGTCACGTACGCCGGTTCTCCTGCGCCGAGCTCCGGTGTACGCCCTCCCGACGGGAGGGTGAGCGGTCAGTCGTACCCGCGCGTGAGTAGGGGATGCCTACCCTCTCAGCGCGAGTCGCTGCCCGCCGACTCGATGGCGGCGCGGCCTGCCTCCAGGCGCGCCACCGGGATCCGGAAGGGGGAGCAGGAGACGTAGTCCAGCCCCACCTCGTGGAAGAAGTGCACCGACTCCGGGTCGCCGCCGTGCTCGCCGCAGACGCCGAGCTTGAGGTCGGGGCGGGTGGCCCGGCCGGCCTGGACGGCGTGCTTGACCAGCGAGCCGACGCCGTCGCGGTCGATGGTCTCGAACGGGGAGACCCCGAAGATGCCCTTCTCCAGGTAGGCGGTGAAGAACGAGGCCTCCACGTCGTCCCGGGAGAAGCCCCAGACCGTCTGGGTCAGGTCGTTGGTGCCGAAGGAGAAGAACTCGGCGGCCTCGGCGATCTGACCGGCGGTCACCGCGGCGCGCGGCAGCTCGATCATGGTGCCGAGCTTGATCTCCAGGCTGACGCCGGTGGACTGGACGACCTCGGCGAGCACCCGCTCGCACTCGTCGCGGACCAGCTCCAGCTCCTGGACGGTGCCGACCAGCGGGATCATCACCTCGGGGCGCGGGTCCCCGCCGGCCAGCTTGCGCTCGGCGGCGGCCTCGGCGATGGCCCGGACCTGCATGCCGAACAGGCCGGGGATGACCAGGCCGAGGCGGACGCCGCGCAGGCCGAGCATCGGGTTCTGCTCGTGCAGCTTGTGCACCGCCTGGAGCAGGCGCAGGTCGTTCTCGTTCGGGTCCTTGCGGGCCTCGGCGAGGGCGACGCGCACCGACAGCTCGGTGATGTCCGGCAGGAACTCGTGCAGCGGCGGGTCGAGCAGGCGGACGGTGACGGGCAGCCCGTCCATCGCCTGGAAGAGCTCCAGGAAGTCGGCCTTCTGCAGCGGCAGCAGGGTGGAGAGGGCGAGCTCGCGGTCCTTGTCGTTGTCCGCGAGGATCAGGTGCTCGACCTCCTTGCGGCGCTCCTCACCGAGGAACATGTGCTCGGTGCGGCACAGGCCGATGCCCTGGGCGCCGTAGCGGCGGGCGCGCCCGCCGTCCTCGGCGTTGTCGGCGTTGGCGCGCACGGCCAGCCGGCGGCGGCCGTCGGCGTGCGACATCAGCCGGTGGACGGCCTGGACCAGCCCGCCCTGGACGTCGGCGCCGGCGTGCAGGGTGCCCTCGAAGTACTCGACCACGGGGGACGGCAGGACCGGCACCTCGCCGAGGTAGACCTTGCCGGTGGCGCCGTCGATCGAGACCACGTCGCCCTCGTGGACCACCAGGCCGTCGGCGGTGGTGAACTTGCGCGACTTGGTGTCGACCTCCAGCTCCTCGGCGCCGCAGACACAGGTCTTGCCCATGCCGCGGGCGACGACGGCGGCGTGCGAGGTCTTGCCGCCGCGCGAGGTGAGGATGCCCTCGGCGGCGATCATGCCGTCCAGGTCGTCCGGGTTGGTCTCGCGGCGGACCAGGATGACCTTCTCGCCGGAGCGGGACCACTTGACCGCGGTGTAGGAGTCGAAGACGACCTTGCCGATCGCGGCGCCGGGCGAGGCGGCCAGGCCCCAGCCGATCTGCTTGGACTCGCCGGTCGGGGCGAAGCGCGGGAACATCAGCTGGGCCAACTGGCCGCCGGTGACGCGCATCAGGGCCTCGTCCAGGTCGATCAGGCCCTGGTCGACCAGCTGGACGGCGATCCGGAAGGCGGCCGCGGCGGTGCGCTTGCCGACCCGGGTCTGCAGCATCCAGAGCTTGCCGCGCTCGATGGTGAACTCGATGTCGCAGAGGTCGCGGTAGTGGTTCTCGAGCTTCTGCATGATCGCCATCAGCTCGTCGTACGACTTCTTGTCGAGCTTCTCCAGCTCGGACAGCTGCAGCGTGTTGCGGATGCCGGCGACGACGTCCTCGCCCTGGGCGTTGGAGAGGTAGTCGCCGTAGACGCCCTGCGCGCCGGTGGAGGGGTCGCGGGTGAAGGCGACGCCGGTGCCGGAGTCCTCGCCGAGGTTTCCGAAGACCATGGTGCAGACGTTGACCGCGGTGCCCAGGTCGTTCGGGATGCGCTCCTGGCGGCGGTACAGCCGGGCGCGGTCGCCGTTCCAGGAGTGGAAGACGGCGTGCACGGCGAGGTCCATCTGCTCCCGCGGGTCCTGCGGGAAGGGCCGGCCGGTCTCGCGCTCGACGATGCCCTTGAACACCTCGACCAGTTCCCGGAGGTCGGAAGCGTCCAGGTCCAGGTCGTTGACGGTGCCCTTGGCGTGCTTGGCCTCGTCCAGGGCCTCCTCGAACAGCTCGCCGTCGACGCCCAGCACGGTCTTGCCGAACATCTGGACCAGGCGGCGGTAGGAGTCCCAGGCGAACCGCTCGTTGCCGGACTGGGCGACCAGGCCGACCACCGAGGCGTCGGAGAGGCCGATGTTCAGGACGGTGTCCATCATGCCGGGCATGGAGAACTTGGCACCGGAACGGACGGAGACCAGGAGCGGGTTGTCGGCCTGGCCGAGCTTCTTGCCCATCTCCTGCTCGAGGGCGTCCAGGTGGGCGCTGATCTCCTCGTGCAGCGAGGACGGCTCGCTACCGGTCTCCAGGAAGACCTTGCAGGCCTCGGTGGTGATGGTGAACCCCGGAGGGACGGGGAGGCCCAGGTTGGTCATCTCGGCCAGGTTCGCGCCCTTGCCGCCAAGAAGATCCTTGAGGTCCTTGTTTCCTTCGGTGAAGGAGTAAACAAACTTCTGCTGGGACGGCACGGGTCGGTCTCCTCGTACGCGGTTGCCCTGACGCCGGAGAACATACCCATTTCGAAGGCACTTCTCTGCCCTGAATAGGCCACACGAGGCCGGTACCGAGCGGTAACCCGATAGATCGAAAGCGCATAAAGGCGTTCACCTCTGTTGGTGAAATCGTCCCCCTGACGCTAGCCAGTGTTCAAGTCTTGAAGGCGGCGAAACAAGAAGATCGCCCGATCCGGACGCTGGGTAGCGACCGCGGGTCGGTCGCGTTGCCCCGGCTTGATTTCCTGCACCCGGATCGGCCGATCGGCGTCGAACCGGCTTCGGGAAGCGTTTCACGGTCGACCTGTCCATTCCGTCCACTGACCGACCGTCAGTCACCGGCGCATGTGGCAAGCGTCACCAGCCCGTCTCGCCGCTCGAACGTAGAACGCCTGCGCCAATCATCGCACTCCGTCCAGGAACGTGCCCGTTCCGTGACATCCGGACGCCAAAAAGGAGCCCTCCTGTCCAGAATGGACAAGAGGGCTGGGACCGGGTGGCCAGCGGCTCCGGTGGGCCGAATCTGCCGAATCGGCTAGATCATCCGCCAGAGGTATCCGATTCGGCGTCCTCACCCGGACGGGCGCAGTCGTACGGATCGTCCAACCAGCCCTCCGGCAGGACCACCCGGCCGTTGCCGCTGGTGCGCCCGCGCGGGCCGTCCGCGCCGATCGGCCAGGTCTGGGTCTGCTCCACCTGGGCGAGGGTTTCGGCCAGTTCGGCCAGCGAGGAGGAGTTCGCCAGCTTCACCCGCAGCTCGGAGCCGACCGAGAAGCCCTTGGTGTACCAGGCGACGTGCTTGCGGAAGTCGACCACACCGCGCGCCTCGTCACCCAGCCACTCGCCGAGCAGCTGGGCGTGGCGCACCATCGCCCGGGCCACGTAGCCGAAGTCGGGGCGGGCGTAGTCGACGTCCCCTTCGAAGATCGAGACCAGGTCCTTGAACAGCCACGGCCGGCCCAGGCAGCCGCGGCCCACCACCACGCCGTCGCAGCCCGTCTCCCGCATCATCCGCAGCGCGTCGTCGGCCGACCAGATGTCCCCGTTGCCCAGCACCGGGACGTGCGCCGGGACGGCCTCGCGCAGCCGGGCGATCGCCGACCAGTCGGCCGTACCGCCGTAGTGCTGCGCGGCGGTGCGCCCGTGCAGGGCGATCGCGGCCACGCCCTCCTCGGCGCCGATCCGGCCGGCGTCCAGGAAGGTGAGGTGGTCGTCGTCGATGCCCTTGCGCATCTTCATGGTCACCGGCAGGTCCCCGGCGTTGGCGACGGCCTCGCGCAGGATCTCGCGCAGCAGGTTGCGCTTGTACGGCAGCGCCGAGCCGCCGCCCTTGCGGGTCACCTTGGGGACGGGGCAGCCGAAGTTGAGGTCGATGTGGTCGGCCAGGCCCTCGTCCGCGATCATCCGGGCCGCCTTGCCGACGGTCACCGGGTCCACCCCGTACAGCTGGATCGAGCGCGGCTTCTCGCTCGGGTCGAACTTGATCAGCTGCATGGTCTTGGCGTTGCGCTCGACCAGCGCCCGGGTGGTGATCATCTCCGAGACGTACAGACCCTTGCCGCCGCTCTGCTCCCGGCAGAGGGTGCGGAACGGGGCGTTGGTGATGCCGGCCATCGGCGCCAGCACGACGGGCGGCCACACCCGGATCGGGCCGATGTCCAGCGGCGCGAACTCGGACTCGGTCGCGGTGGGTGCGGGCGTGGCAGTCATGCGCGGCTGACCTCGGGTAGCGGGGACGGGACTCTCCATTGTCCCCCACCCGGGTGAGCGGCCTCCGCCGCGGCCGCGGCGGAGGCCCCCGCCGGCCCCTGCTGGCGAGTTACGAGGACGGGCCGACCGTGACCGAACCCGAGGTGACCTCGGTGTGGATGGTGTCCGAGCTGGTGGAATCCGCCAGCACCGGGTCGATCCGGCCACTGCCGCTGCCGATGTCGCTGGAGAGCGCGTAGCGGCTGCCCTTCGGCACGGTCACGGTCACCGAACCCGAGGTGGCACCGACGTCCACCGCATGCGGGGCCTTGCCGAAGACCAGCTCCACCGAGCCCGAGGTGGTCCGGGCGGTCACCCGCGGCGCGCTCAGGTTGCTGCCCTGCACCAGGCCGGAGGTGGCCCGGGCCCACACCTCGCCGGAGGTGTCCGCCAGCTGCAGCACACCGGAGGTCAGCTCCATCCGCACGCTGCCGCTCAGACCCTCCACCGAGATCGAGCCGGAGGTCACCGACCCGGTCACCTCGGTCGCGGCCGGCACCTCCAGATCGATCTGGGCACCGCAGCCGAGGTCGGCGAGCGGCAGCACCTGCCGGCAGTGCATCCCGACGGTGAGCACGTCACCGTCGAAGGTGGCCGACACCACCGGCTTGCGCACCATCCAGTCCAGCCGCTGCCGGACCACCACCTGGCGTTCCTCGCCCGCGACCAGCCGCACCGCGGCACTGCCGGTCTCCAGCCTGACCCGGTGGATCACGATGGGGTACGACTTGGACGTGGTGGTCCGCTGCTGCACCACCGCCGACCAGGTCTGCAACCCCGCAGCGAGCATCACCAGGACGATCGCGAGCGTCCCGGTGACCCGCCAGACCTTCGCACCGTCCACGGCTACCCGACCTCCAGGAAGCGCAGCACCGCCATCACCCGGCGGTGGCTGTCGTCGGCCGACGGTAGGTCCAGCTTGGTGAAGATCGAGTTGATGTGCTTGGCCACCGCACTGTCACTGACCACCAGGGCGGCGGCGATGGCCGCGTTGGAACGGCCCTCCGCCATCAGGGAGAGCACGTCCCGCTCGCGCGGGGTCAGCTTCTCCAGCGGATCCCGGTGGCGGCGCACCAGCAGCTGGGCCACCACCTCCGGGTCCAGCGCGGTGCCGCCCTCGGCGACCCGCTGCAGCGCGTCCACGAATTCGTCCACATTGGCCACCCGCTGCTTCAGCAGGTAGCCGACGCCGCTGGTGTTGGTCGACAGCAGGTCAGCGGCGTAGCGCTCCTCCACGAACTGGGAGAGCAGCAGCACGGCGGTCTCCGGCCACTGCTGCCGGATCACCATCGCCGCCTTGACCCCCTCGTCGTGGAAGCCCGGGGGCATCCGGACGTCGGCGACCACCACCCCCGGGCGGTGCTCCTCGACGGCGGCCAGAAGTTCGATGGCGTCCCCGACGGCGGCCACCACCTCGTACCCCACCGCCTCCAGGACCTTGACCAGACCGACCCTCAGCAGGACCGAGTCCTCGGCGATCACAGCGCGCACGGCAACTCCACGGTGATGGTGGTGGGGCCCCCGAGGGGGCTGAGAACGGACAGCGTGCCGTCGACCGAGCCGGCCCGCTGGCGCAGACCGGTCAGCCCGGTGCCGCGCGAGGCGTCCGCGCCGCCCACGCCGTCGTCGCTGATGACCAGGCGCAGCCGGCCGCCGGCCGTCCGCACCGAGACGTCGACCTGCCGGGCCCGGGCGTGCTTGGCCACGTTGGTGAGCGCCTCGGAGACGGTGAAGTAGGCGACCGCCTCGACGGTCGGGGCGATCTGCTCGGACACCTCGACGTCCAGCCGCACCGGCAGCGGGGCGCGCGCGGCGATGCCGGACAGCGCCGCGTCCAGGCCGCGGTCCTCCAGGACCGCCGGGTGCAGGCCGCGGACCAGGTCGCGCAGCTCGTCGATGGCGGCCTGGGCCTCCTCGTGCGCGGCCACGATCACCTGCATGGCGTCGGGCGGGCAGTCCTTGAGGGTGCGCCGGGCCAGGCCCAGGTTCATCGCCAGGGAGGTGAGGCGCTGCTGGGCGCCGTCGTGCAGGTCCCGCTCGATCCGGCGGCGCTCCGTGTCCACCGCGTCGACCAGGCCGGCCCGGCTCTCGGCGATCTCCTCGACCCGCTGCTCCAGCTGCTCCGTCCGGTCGGGGCCGAGCAGCAGCTGCGCCGCGCGGACCTCCAGCCAGGCCATCAGCCCGGCCAGCCAAGGCGTCATCACCGCCAGCAGCAGGCCGCAGACCGTGAACGCCACCAACTCGGGCCAGTCCCCGCGCAGGTCGACGGACGGCGGCATCAGCCAGATCCAGCCGTACACCGTGGTCAGCACCAGAGCCGCGCCCCAGGCGTACACCACCAGTGCCGCACCGAGTGCCAGCAGCGGGCCGACCAGCAGGTGGTAGACGGTCTGCCGCCAGCTGAGCACCAGCCGCAGCCGGCCCATCAGCCGGCTCTGGGCGTCCCCGGGGCGCGGCGGCGGCACCACCACGCCGTGCAGGGCGCGGAGCCGGCCGCGCTGGACAGCCGACAGCGGGCGGGCACAGCCCAGCAGGACCGCGAGGACCGGGAAGAGCAGCTTGGACTCGGTGACGGCCAGCCAGGCCGGCAGGGCCAAGGGTATTCCGGCGGCTATGAAGCGGGTCTCCCGCCAGGCCTCTGCCGACCACGGTGGTCGCCGAAGGCTCCTGACGAGCGCTCGGCGCAACGTGGTGGAGGGCATGCCGGACAGCGTAGGGCCCGGTGATCAACGGCCGCCATGAAGGGGGGTACCCGCCGGGGGTGTAGCTAGATACACCCCCGATTCGGTGTGGAGCACCACCGACAAGCGGCCCCTGCGGGCGGAAGGCTTGGGGACATGACGAGCACCGCATCGCACTCCGCCACTCCGCCGCACGGGCGGCCCGTCCCCGGGGACCACGGGGGTGTTCCCGGGGGCGCGCTCCGCCCGGCGCCGGGGCCGGAGGGGACGCTGCCCGCTGGGGCCGGGCCCTGGTCGCTCCGCAGCGTCGGGTCCGGCCGTGGCCGGGCCGCGCTGGAGCTGTACCAGCACGGCGAGTTGGCCGACGTCCTGGTCGCCGCCCGGCTCGCCCCGCAGCTGGTGCGCGGCGCGCGGCGCAGCCCGTCCTCCACCGGGCGCGGCTCGCACGTGCTCGCCTGGGGGCGGCTGCCCGCCGACGGCCGGGTGCCCTCGGTGGTGTTCACCGGCGGGCGGCGGCTGTTCGGCACCGTCCGGGCGGCAGTGGCCGAGGTGGTCACGGTGGCCGGGCAGTTCTGGCTCGCCCTGGCCGAGGGGCCGTACGACGCGGTGCAGGTCGGGCACCAGCCGGGCGGGCCGGTCGAGCGGCTCGCGCTGGAGCGGGTGCGGGCCGGGGGTGCGGCATGAGTTTCGCCGTCGTCTCGGGGGCTCCGGCGTACGTCCTGCCGGAGCGGTTCCGGCGGCTGCCGCGGCTGGCGGCCGTCGGGCTGCTGCCCTGGCTGATGATCCTGGCCGTCAACCACGAGACCCCGTGGGTGGTGCTGGACCTCGCGGAGTTCGCCGCGCTGCTCTCGCTGGACGCGCTGCTGCGCCGGGGCAGTGCCGCCGCCCCGTGGCTGGGCGGGGCGGTGGCCCTGCTGCTGGCCGGGGACGCGCTGGCCGACATCGCCTGCGCCGGGCAGGGCCACGCGGTGCTCGCCGCCCTGGTGATGGCCTGCTGCGTCGAATTGCCGCTGGCGGCGGTCTGCCTGCTGCTCGGGCGCGAGGCGATACCCGGGGGCGCCTCCGCGGCGGCGCGTGGCTAGGCGGGCAGGCGGTCCATCAGGACGCGGGTCTCCTCATCCAGCGGGGTGTAGCTGATCAGCCGCGTCCCGAGCCGGGGGCCGAGCCAGAAGTTGGTGTACTCGCAGCGCAGCAGACCCACGCCCGGCACCTGGAAGCGCTTGATCCCGTTGCCCGGCCGCATCACCTCGTGCCGCTGCCACTCCTCCTCGAAGTCCGGCGAGGCCTTGCGCAGCCGGGCCAGCAGGGCCTTCCAGGCCGGCTCCGCGGAGTGGTCGGCCATCGCGGCGCGGAACCGGGCCACCATGCCGAGGCGCTCCGTCCGGTAGTCGATCAGCACGTCGCGGAAGCGCGAGGGGGTGAACGCCAGCCACATCAGGTTCCGCTCCTCCGGGGGCAGTTCCCCGAGGTCGCCGACGATGGCGGTGTACGGCACGTTGTGCGCCAGGATGTCGTAGCGGGAGTTGACCGCGGCGGCCGGGTACGGCGCCAGCTGCTCCAGCACCAGCCGTACGCTCGGCGTCACCGAGGGGCACTCCGTCACCGGCGCCGGGTCGTCCGCGCCGGCCAGGGTGAACAGGTGCGCCCGCTCGCTCGGGTCCAGCAGCAGTGCCCGGGCCACGGCGTCGAGCACCTGGGCGGACACCTGGATGTCCCGCCCCTGCTCCAGCCACGTGTACCAGGTCACCCCCACCGCGGCCAGCTGTGCCACCTCCTCCCGGCGCAGCCCCGGGGTGCGGCGGCGGCCGGTCAGCGGCAGGCCGACCTGCTCGGGCGCGATGCGCTCGCGGCGGCTGCGCAGGAACGCCGCCAGGTCGTGCCGGCGGGCCTCGTCGGGTGTGGCGCGGTGCTGCCCGGCGGAACCGGGACGGGCTTGTGCGGCCGGGGTCATCAGGCTCATGCTCCCCAGCATGCGGCACGCGGCAGCCTGTTGCCAGGTACTTCTTATACCTGGATAACCACACTCTGGTACCAGGGTACGAAGCGGCGGATCGTATGACCCGTGACTCAACAACTCGCCGTCGCCCCGGCCCCGACCCGAACCGCCCCCGCAGCCGCTCCGCACACCCCCACCCTCGGCACCGCCGGGCTGGTCACCGTGCTGCTCGGCGCCTTCCTACCGATGCTCGACTTCTTCATCGTCAACGTCGCCCTGCCCACCATCGACAAGGACCTGGCCGCCGGACCGGCCGTCCTGGAACTCGTCGCGGCCGGCTACGGCATCACCTTCGCCGTCCTGCTCGTCCTCGGCGGACGGCTCGGCGACACCTTCGGCCGCCGCCGGCTCTTCGTCGCCGGGGCCCTCGCCTTCGCCCTCACCTCGCTGGCCTGCGGCCTCGCCCCCGACGCATGGTCCCTGGTCGCCGCCCGGGCCGCCCAGGGCGCCTCGGCCGCGCTGCTGATCCCGCAGGTGCTCGGCACCATCACCGCCGCCACCGACGGCGCCCGGCGCGGCCGCGCGCTCAGCGTCTACGGCGCGGTCGGCGGCATCTCCGTGGTGATCGGGCAGGTGCTCGGCGGGATGCTCGTCGCCGCCGACCTGTTCGGCACCGGCTGGCGCTCGGTCTTCCTGCTGAACGTCCCGTTCGCGCTGCTCGCCGTGGTCCTCGCCGTCCGGTACGTGCCGGAGAGCCGGGCCAGCCAGGCCGCCGCGGTCGATGTGCCCGGCACCGCCCTGCTCACCGCCTCCCTGCTCTCCCTGCTCGTCCCGCTGATGGAGGGCCGCGCGGCCGGCTGGCCGCTCTGGTCCTGGGTGCTGCTCGCCCTGTTCCCGGTGTTCGCCACCGCCTTCGCCCTGGTCGAACGCCGCGCCGAGCAGCGCGGCGCCACCCCGCTGGTGCCGCCCACCCTGCTGCGGATCCCCGAGATGCGGCGCGGCCTCGGCATCGCGCTGCCCTACTTCGCCGGCTTCGGCGGCTTCATGTTCGTCATCGCCGTCGCCCTCCAACAGGGCCTGAAGCTCGGCGTGGTCGCGGCCGGCTGGGCACTCGTCCCGATGGCCGTCGGCTACTTCACCGCCTCACTCTCCGGCCCGCGGCTGATCGGCCGCTGGGGCAGCCGGGTGCTCAGCGCCGGAGCCGTCGTCCAGGCCCTCGGCCTCGCCACCATCGCCGTGACCGTGCTCGCCGACGCGGACCACTTCTCCCCGCTGCGGATGGCCCCCGGCGTCGCCCTCGCGGGCATCGGCCAAGGCCTGATCGGCACTCCGCTGTTCCGGGTCGTCCTCTCCAAGGTGCCCGCCGCCCGGGCCGGGGTCGGCAGCGGCGTCCTCGCCACCAGCCAGCAGTCCAGCCTCGCCCTCGGCGTCGCCACCCTCGGCACCCTCTACCTCTCCCTCTCCCCCAGCCTCGGCATGGGCCGTGCGCTCGCCCTGTGCCTCGGCATCCAGCTGCTGGGCTCCTTCACCGTGCTGTACCTGACCACCCGCCTGCCCCGCTCCATCGGCTGAGCCCGGCGGGCCCACGGGCCCACGGGCGACGACGTACGGCCCCGCGACCGGTTCCCGCCGGTCGCGGGGCCGTTGTCGTGCTGCCGGGTTCCTCTCCTGGGAGCGGAACCCGGGGGCGCTACACCGGGGGGCGCTGCCGGGGGGCGCTACCGGCGGAGCTCGTCCAGCCAGCGGCCGAACAGTTCCCGTACCGCCTCGGCGCACTCCACCTGCGGGTTGTGGCCCGCGCCGTCGAGCACCGCCGCCGCCATCCGGGGGTAGTGGTCGAGCAGCGCGAGCTGGTCGCGCCAGCCCACCAGGGCGTCCTGCCGGGCGGTGACCAGCAGGTGGTGCCCGCCGTGTTCGGGGGCCTGCCGCTCCGGCCAGTGCGGCAGCAGGAACTCGGCCTCCAACTCGGCGGCGGCCGTCACGTCGTGGATCCGCCGGCCGGGCAGCAGGTACTCCTCGAAGAGCTCCCAACTGCGCCGGTCCAGGCGGGCCGTGACATAGCCGAACAGTTCGCGGTCGGCAGGCGGGAGGCCGGCGAGCAGTTCCTCGTCGCGGCCCAGCACCGTCTCCGCCGGCAGCGTCCGGTCCTCGCCCCAGCGCACCACCGGCACCAGCAGTGCCGAACCGAGCACCTGGTCCCCGTACCGCGCCGTCACCGCCCGGGCCAGCTGGCCGCCGAAGGACTGCCCGACCACGGCGAACGGGCGGTCCCCCAACTCGGCGTCGATCCAGCCGAAGACGGCCTCGGCCAGGGCCGTCGCCGAAGTCCGGCCCGGCAGCCGGGGGCTGGCGCCGTGGCCGGGGAGGTCGAGGTAGAGGCGCCGCCAGCCGGGGCGGCCGGCGAAGGCGGGTTCGAGCGGGAGCAGGACCCGGTGGTCGACGGTGTAGCCGTGGATCAGGACCAACGGGGTGCCGTCGCCGAACCCGGTGTGGCGGATCGGGGATTCAGTCATGGCAGCAGCCTGCGCCCTTGACACCGGTGTCAGGGTCAAGCGGCCGTCCGGCGGCGGACCGGCCGGAGGGTCAGGCGAGCTCCTTGACCACGGACAGATACTCCTGAATGGCGTCGCGGTTGCGGGTCAGGCACTCGATGCGGCGGGTCATCCGCTCCGTCTCGGACTCCAGGGTGTCGAGCATCTCCGGGGTGGCGTCCGCGAAGTGGATCGTCCGCGGGGCGTCCAGGCAGGGCAGGATCTGCTTGATGATCCGGGTCGGCAGCCCCGCGTCCAGCAGGCCGCGGATCTGCAGCACCCGGTCCACCAGGTAGTCGTCGTAGTCCCGGTAGCCGTTCGCCTCACGGCGCGGGAAGATCAGGCCCTGCTTCTCGTAGTAGCGCAGCAGGCGCGGAGCGGTCTCCGTCAGCCGGGCCAGTTCGCCGATCCGCATGTGACCACCCTCACGTCCGGGCCGGGCCGTTCCGGCTGGACCTTGACATCGATGTCAACGATAGACGATCGGGCGCATGTCGACGAACGAACTCCGTTCCCCCGCCTCCCCGATGACGATCCCGGCCACGGCCGCGCCCCACGCTCCGGACGCGGCCGCCGCCTCTGACGCACCGCCGGCCCGGCTGCCCTGGCCCGCGCTGCTGGCCCTGAGCACCGGCGGATTCGTCACCCTGATGACCGAGGCGCTGCCCGCCGGCGTCCTGCCCGCGATGAGCGCCGACCTCGGCGTCAGCCAGTCCGGCGCCGGACAGTCCGTCACCCTCTACGCGGTCGGCTCCATCGTCGCCGCCATCCCGCTGACCGCCGCCACCGCCGGCCGGCCGCGCAAGCGGCTGCTGCTCCTCGCCGTCGGCGGCTTCACCGTCGCCAACGCCGTCACCGCGGTCTCCGGGAACTACCCGCTCACCATGGCCGCCCGCTTCGCGGCGGGCCTGGTCGCCGGAATGCTCTGGGCCCTGCTGGCCGGGTACGCCCGCAGCATCGTCACGCCCGAACAGCGCGGACGGGCCATGGCCGTCGCGATGAGCGGCGCCACGGTCGCCCTGTCCGTGGGGGTGCCGGCCGGCACCCTGCTCGCCGGGGCCGCCGGGTGGCGGGTCGCCTTCGGGCTGATGAGCGTCCTCGCGCTCGCGCTCGTCGGCTGGATCGCCGCCGCCGTCCCCCCGGCCCCCGGCCGGGCCGAACACGACCGGCTGCCGCTCCGGAAGGTGCTCCGGATGCCCGGTGTGGGCGCCGTCCTGGCCGTCACCGCGGCCTTCGTCCTCGCCCACAACATCCTCTACACCTACGTCGCGGCACTGCTCGAACCGCTGCACCTCGGCGGGCGGACCGACACCGTCCTGCTCGTCCTCGGCCTGGCCTCCCTGGTGAGCATCGCCGCCACCGGGGCCCTGATCGACCGGCACCTGCGCACCCTCACCCTCACCGCCTGCGTCCTCGTCGCCGTCGCGACCCTGACCCTGGCCGCCGCCATGCTCGGCTCGGCGCCCTGGGCCGTCTACGCCGCCGCCGCGATCTGGGGCCTCGGCTTCGGCGGCGTCGCCACCCTGCTGCAGACCGCCGTCGCCGACGCCGCCGACACCGCCGCCGACCTCGCCCAGTCCCTGCTGGTCACCTGCTGGAACCTCGGCATCGCCGCCGCCGCGTCCGCCGGCGGCCTCCTCCTCGACCATGCCGGACCGCAGTCCCTGCCCTGGTCGGCCCTGGCCCTGCTGGCCCTCGCCCTGGCGGTGACCGCGGCGGCCCGCCGCCACGGGTTCCCGGGCAAGCGGTGACACTCTTCCGGGTGAAATCGCGGCACCTCACCTCGGGCACACGGCGCGGCCCGCCCTACCGGGACTCGGGTGACAGCCAGAGCCTCCGTCCGGCAGCTCCAACGACGCGCCGACGAACTGATCGACCGGGTCGCCGACGGGGAGCGCGTCGAGACCACCCGCAACGGGCGACTGATCACCGTACTGGCGCCGCCCGACCCGGAACTTCGGGCCCTGGAGGACCTCGCACGCGACGGCACCGTCAACCCGGAGAACGCCGCCACCGCCCGCGGGCCGGCCGACCGGGTGCCGCCCACGGTCGGCGTCGAACTGCCGTCGGCACGGCGGCCCTCCACCGAATGCGCGAGGACGAGATCCGCTGACCCGTCCCCGGCACGGCGGTGGTCGGGTCGGCGCTCAGGCGGCTCGGGGCAGGGCGGCGAGGAAGGTGTCCAGGCGGGCGATGGCTGTGCGGAGCAGGTCGATCGATCCGAGGGGGTCGTTCGGGAGTTCCAAGCCGTGGTCGGCGGCGGGGAGTTCGAGGACCTGGTGGCCGGTGGCGTCGGCGACGCTCCGGTCCCACAGCCTGTCGGCGCCGCCGCCGACCAGGAGGGTCGGCGCCGTGGTCCGGTGCAGGGCGCGGGCCACGTGGTCGGAGGTGAGCACCGGGGTGAGCCAGGCGGCCGGGATCGCGCGGTCCGCGGCGAGGCCGGCCGCGAAGGAGGCCAGGGACTTGCCGACCAGCAGCCGGCAGGCGCCACGCTCGGCGTCCGCCGCCTCGGCGACCTGCCGCTCCACCCACGCCGCCCGCTGCTCCGCCGTGAAGTCGACGAAATCGTCGGGGAGTTGCCACCACAGCTCCTGGACCGTCCAGCCGTGCCGGACCAGCGCCGAGCAGGCGAAGTGCAGCAGGGGGCGGGCGGGCGTGTAGGCGATGCCGGGGACGACCAGGGCGACCCGGTCCGGGTCGCCGTCCAAGCGGCTGGGGAGGCTCAGGGCGGAGGGAGCGGCCATCGTCGCAGGCTACCCGCACCGCGCGGCGGTCATGCGAAGACCGCCCGGGAGCGGGTGGTGACCACCGCGAGGGTGCCGGCCAGGGCGATCGAGGCGAACACCGGGACCACCCTGGCCAGTCCGACCCGCCGGATCACCCGCTTCGCGGTGAGCACCGCCGTCACCGCGGCGACGCTGTGGACGGCCTGGGTCAGTCCGAGCTCCCCCGGCCGGACCTCCCGGGCCGCCCGGATCCGCACCGTCCACTCCACCTGGGGCCACCCACCACGGCACCGGCCTGCTCCCCGACGACCTGCACGAGCTCTACGTCTGACGGCGCGCTCCGGGGCACCCGAAAACCCGGGTGCGGTCACCACCGCAGCCGCGCGAAACTACCCGCATGAGCACCGCCGCCGACCGGCCACCGCAGGTCCGGGCCCTCGACCACGTGGCCTCACTGTCCGCCGGCCCACCTGTCGACCCGACCCTGCGGGTGACCCTCAACTTCCACCCGGACCGCACCTCCCACGGCCGGGCGATCCTCGACGCCCTCGCCGAGGACGGCGTCTACCTCTCCCAGTTCGCCACCGGGACCAGCAACGGCGGCCTGACCGCCCACCCCGGCGGGGACCGATGGCGGTGGGAGAGCCGGATCTTCAACGGCGCCTACGACGACGCGGCCCCCGACCAGCGGCCCGTCTACGGCGCCCTGGACTACCGCCGCAACCCGGTCGGCGCCGCGCCCCGCTTCGGCTCCGCCCACTTCCGGCTCGTCGCCCCGGCGTTGGAGCGCACCACCTTCTGCTACCCGGACAGCGTCCTGGAGCCCACCGACTTCGGCACCGCGGACCGCATGGGGCTCATCCCGCTCGCGCTCGCCGACGACCAGGACGCCCTCGACGACTGCATCGAGGCGCACATCCACGGTCCGGTCCTGCTCGCCCGGGACGTCGAGGCCCTGGTACTCGACCCCAGCTACCGGGACACCCCTGTCGAGGCCGCCGCCCGCCGCCTCCCCTGCCCGCTGGAATGGCACCCCGGCTTCCGGCTCACCGTCCAGGAACTCCGCCGCCACCCCGACTACCGCGGCCAGGAGTTCGTCGACCTCGGCGCCCGGATCGCCGAGGACGGCACGCTCGACCCGCGCGTCATCGGCGCCGCCGCCGCGACCGGCCACCACGACCCGCAGGCCCTCAAGAAGGTCTGGCACTACCTCGCCCGCTTCGGCGCCCCCGAGTAACACCCCTTCCCGGCAGGCGGGTTCAGGGCACGAGCGGGGTCAACGCGGCCGGCCGGGCCGCCGTGGCGGCGGCCTCGAAGCACCGGTTGAAGGCCTGGGTCTCGGTGAGGCGGTCCTGGTCGGTGATCGTCATGGGTCGATCCTCGCGGCCCATCGCGACAGCACTGTGTCACCCTTTTCCGGTGACCCGCGCCACATTTCCCCCGCGCATCACGGACGGGAGCAGTGGAGCATCCTGTGCCCGAAGGCTGACAGAACCGTCGACCGACCGGCACGGCGGCTGTGCCACCCTACGGTTCGTGCACCGCAGTCGGCGGTGCCGGGGGGAAGGCACCGCGATGAACCGTACGTCTGGCGTTCCCGTGCGACTCCACGTCCTGCTCGCAGCCCTGGCCCTGGCCCTCGGCGCGGCCGCGTGCGGCGCCGATCCCGAGGAGCACCGCCCCGCCCACGGCGGCGCGCCCGCCCCGACTTTCACCGTCCCGAGCCTGCCCAAGCCACCGTTCCCGGAGGCCGCCCGACAGACGGTGCTGCGGATGGCCCGGCAGGACGGCACCTCCCCGGCGCACGAGAGCCAGCTCACCGTGGCCGAGTTCGACAGCGGCTACGGGCCCCACCTGATCTGGCGCGCTGCGCGGACAGGCGACATCTGTATGGCCGACGGCAGCCCGGAAGGAAGCGCAGGGAAGGCCTGCGTGCCGCCGGCGAAGCTGGGCGGCGGCCTCCGTCCGGGCCCGTCGGCCGAGGCGGTCATGTGGTCGGCCTGGTTCACCGACCGGACCGACTTGAAGCGGCGCCCCATGTGGGCCATGACGCTGATGGCCGCCGACGAGGAGATCGACCACCTCTCCTGCCAGGGACACGAGTTCCCGGTACGGCGGGTGTTCACCACCCGCCAGAACGGCGTGCCGCTGACCTTCTACACGGCCAGCGTGCCGGAGAGCCTCCAGGGCGACTACCGGGTGGCGGTCCGCCGTACGGACGGACCGGCCGAGGAGCGCATGACCATCACCTTCGGGGGCCCGACGACCGTGCAGTGCTGAGCTCCGCCGTCCGGCCCCGGTCGAAATCCGGTTGGCCCGGGCTCCCGCCGGTCGGACAATCGCCGGGTGACCGATGACCAGATCGACCTGAACCGCCGCCGGGCCGCCCGCCGGGCGTGTACCCGCTTCCTCTCCGGCAGTCGCCCGCTCACCATGCGCGAGCGGCTCACCGCCCTCGCCGAGGCGGTCGAGCCGGACGCCCACCCCGACATCTACGGCGACGGCGGGCCGGTCGGGGAGCTGGAGCAGCGCACGGCCGCGCTGCTCGGGACGGCGGACGCGGTCTTCTTCCCCACCGGCACCATGGCCCAGCAGGTCGCCCTGCGCCACCACGCCGAGCGGACCGGCAACCCGGCCGTCGCGCTCCACCCGCAGAGCCACATCGAACGGCACGAGCGCCACGCCCACATCCAGCTCACCGGCCTGCGGAGCCTCTGGCCCACCACCGAGCTGCGGCAGCCGACCGCCGCCGAGCTGCGCGGCCTGGGCGAGCCGTTCGGCACCCTGGTGGTGGAACTCCCGCTCCGCGACCCGGGTTTCCTCCTCCCCACCTGGGACGAGCTCACCGAGCTGGTCGCCGCCGCTCGCGAGGCCGGCGCCCGGGTGCACTTCGACGGCGCCCGCCTCTGGAACACCACGTCCCACTTCGGCCGGCCGCTGAACGAGATCGCCGCTCTGGCCGACAGCGTCTACGTCTCCTTCTACAAGGACCTCGGCGGCATCAGCGGGGCCGCTCTCGCCGGCGACGAGGCCTTCACCGCGTACGCCCGCACCTGGCGCCACCGTTACGGCGGGCAGCTCTACCAGCAGTGGCCCGCCGCCCTCGCCGCGCTCACCGGCCTTGACGCCGAGCTCCCCCGGATCCCCGGCTACGCCCGCCACGCGCCGACCCTCATCCCGGCCCTGGCCGCCCTCCCCGGTGCGCGGATCTTCCCGGAGGTCCCGCCCACCCACGACTTCCAGCTCTGGCTGCCCCACCCGGCGAGCGTCCTGAACGCCGCCACCCTCGCCCTCGCCGAGCAGGAGAAGACCTGGTTCCTGGACTGGACCGACGCCGCCCCCGGCCTCGCCATGGCCGAGGTCCGCCTGGCGGGCGCGGCCCAGGACTGGACGGCCGACCAGGTCGCCGAACTCGGGCTGCGCTTCCTGGAGCTGGTCGCCACCGCCGAGCGGGGCTGACCCGCCGGCCCCTGGCCCGAAGAGCCGGCCGGGCCCGGCCGGCGCCGGCCGGTGTCAAACGGATGGCGGGCCCCAGACCCTTCGTGTCAGAATGACGATTATGAGCAAGCAGCACGTGGGGGACTTCGCCGACGTCCGCA
Source organism: Kitasatospora sp. NPDC096128 (assembly GCF_040303105.1). Taxonomy (NCBI): domain Bacteria; kingdom Bacillati; phylum Actinomycetota; class Actinomycetes; order Kitasatosporales; family Streptomycetaceae; genus Kitasatospora; species Kitasatospora sp. NPDC096128. The sequence continues at coordinate 32,052 of NZ_JBEOSP010000011.1, forward strand.
ACCGCGAGGAACTGGCGGGCCTGATGGCCACCGGGGCGCGGCCGAAGTGGGTGATGTTCTGGGGACACACCGCACGCAAGGGCGGTGGGACGCGGCGGGAGTGCCTGAGCCAGTGGTGGCCCGGGCGGTTCACCGTCGACGGGGTGACGTACGCCTCCGCCGAGCACTGGATGATGGCCGGGAAGGCCCGGATGTTCGGCGACGAGGCGATCGAGCAGCAGGTGCTGGAGGCCCGGACGCCCGCCGAGGCGAAGAAGCTGGGCCGGCTGGTCCGGGGCTTCGACGACGAGGCCTGGGTGGCCGGCCGGTTCGACCTGGTGGTCGAGGGCAACGTCGCGAAGTTCGGTCAGGACGAGGCCCTGCGGGAGTACCTGCTGGGCACGGGCCGCCGTGTCCTGGTCGAGGCCAGCCCGCTGGACCGGATCTGGGGCATCGGGCTGGGCGCGGACGACATCCGGGCCGAACGCCCGTTGGAGTGGCGGGGGTTGAACCTGCTCGGGTTCGCCCTGATGGAGGCGCGGGCACGGCTGGGCGGCTGAGGCCGGTCGTTGCACTGCCGGACGGGGCGATGGCGGTCCCGACCGTCGCCGCACTGCTGCTCGCGCCCCGGACGGCGCGGTCGCGCACTTCGCCCCCGGCCCGTACTACGAGGCGACGCTGCTACGGAGCGACCGGCGCACTCCTCACAACGGCCGCCCTCTGTGCGCTCCTTGACACCACTCGGGCACGACTGGTCGTGCTCTCGTAACTCCATCGCCACATTCCGACGCCAGGATGTCCCGCAGTCAGGGTACAGATGGACAGGTTGGGGCGATCATGCGCATGCGGTCGACGGAAGAATCCGCAGGCCGGCCACCGGAGGGCGAGCGACAGGCCGCCGAACTCCGGTCCGAACTGGACGAGTTGCTCCGCGCGAGCCGCTACGCGAGCCAACGCGAACGCCGGTTGAACGAGGCGATACGGGCGACCCCGGGCCGCCAGCGCCCGGACGGCGACCTGCTGCGGCAACTCGCCCAGGCCCGCACCCTCCGCGAGGGCCTGGGCGCGCGCTGCCTGCAACTGAGTGACCGGTTAGAGGAGTTGGAGCTCCACCTCAGACAGCAGCAGCACCCCCAGCACCACCCGGAACACACAGAACACGCGGAGCCCCCGGCGCCGGCCCCGCCCCAGGCCACCCCACCCCCGGCCCCCGCACCACCCGCCCGCCCCGACCTCGGCGCCCTCACCGAGCGGATCACCGGACTCCACCGCAGCGGCGCCCTCCCCGAGGCCGAGGAGCTGCTGGACCAGGCCGCCGCCCGCCTCGCTCCCGCCGACGCCGCCCTGTTGGCCGGGATGCTCGCCCGGCGCGGCCCGACGAGCGGCACCTCGCTCCGGCTGGCCCGGACCGCCGCCCGGAGCGCCCCGGAGCACGCCGTCGCGGTGCTGGCGGAGCTGCGCGAGCTGGGCCTGGCCGAGGAGGCCGCCGAGCTGTTCCACGCGTTCTGGGCCTACCCGGCCGCCGCGGTCCCGGCCCTGCTCGCCGCGCTGGAGCGGTCCGGGCAGCACGCCGACAGCGCCACCCTGCTCTGGGAGTGGGGCTCGGCGCCGACGCCGGAGCTGACCTCGCTGGCCGCCAACCTCCAGCAGCACGGCCGCCCCGCCGACGTCCGGACGCTGCTGCGCCAGGCGGCCGGGCGTCCGACCGCCGACCTGGTCGGCCTGGCGACGGAGCTGCCGCCCGCGCTGGCCACCCTCCTGCTGCAGGAGCTGGCCGTCCTGCGCCCGCCGGTCGAAGTGGTGCGCCTGGCCGCCGCCCTGGACGGCCGCCGGGACCTCTACGGGCAGCTGCTGGCCGCGCTGCTCGCCGACGACGCCCGCCACCGCACCACCCTCGCCGCCCTCCGCGCGGCCGGCCTGCCGACCGCCCCGCCGGCCGCCCCGCGCTCCCGCTGGGGCCGACGCTGACCCGCCGGCCGTACGAAAGCGGGGAGCCCCCGCCCGCCTCCACGAGGGAGGACGGCCGGGGGCTCCCCGAGGTACCGGGGTACCGGACTCAGCAGCCGATCAGACGCGCCGCCAGGTAGCCCTTCACCTGGTCCAGCGACACGCGCTCCTGCGACATGGTGTCGCGGTCGCGAACGGTCACGGCGTTGTCCTCAAGGGTGTCGAAGTCGACCGTCACGCAGAACGGCGTGCCGATCTCGTCCTGGCGGCGGTAGCGCTTGCCGATCGCGCCCGCGTCGTCGAACTCGACGTTCCACGCGGTGCGCAGGTCGGCGGCCAGGCCGCGGGCCTTCGGCGAGAGGTCGGCGTTGCGCGACAGCGGCAGGACGGCGACCTTGACCGGGGCCAGCCGCGGGTCGAGCCGCATGCCGACGCGCTTCTCCATGACGCCCTTGGCGTTCGGCGCCTCGTCCTCGAAGTAGGCGTCGATCAGGAAGGCCAGCATGGCGCGGTTGAGGCCGGCCGCCGGCTCGATGACGTACGGGAAGTACCGCTCGCCGCTCTCCTGGTCGAAGTACCGGAGGTCCTTGCCGGAGGCCTCGCTGTGCACCCGCAGGTCGTAGTCGGTGCGGTTGGCCACGCCCTCCAGCTCGGAGAACTCGGAGCCGCCGAAGTTGAAGCGGTACTCGATGTCCACGGTGCGCTTGGCGTAGTGGGAGAGCTTCTCCTTCGGGTGCTCGAAGAAGCGCATGTTCTCGGTGCGCATGCCGAGGTCGACGTACCAGTCCCAGCGCTGCTGGAGCCAGTACTCGTGCCACTGCTCGTCCTCGCCCGGCTTGACGAAGAACTCCATCTCCATCTGCTCGAACTCGCGGGTGCGGAAGATGAAGTTGCCGGGGGTGATCTCGTTGCGGAAGCTCTTGCCGGTCTGGGCGATGCCGAACGGCGGCTTCTTGCGCGAAGTGGTCTGGACGGCGCTGAAGTTGGTGAAGATGCCCTGGGCGGTCTCGGGGCGCAGGAAGGCCAGGCCGCTGGCCTCCTCGGTGACGCCGAGGTGGGTCTTCAGCATGCCCGAGAAGTCCTTGGGCTCGGTGAACTGGCCCTTGGTGCCGCAGTCGGGGCAGTTGACGTCCTTGAGGCCGTTCGGCGGCGGGAAGCCGTGCTTGGCCTCGTACTTCTCCTCCAGGTGGTCGGCCCGGTGGCGCTTGTGGCAGGAGAGGCACTCGGTCAGCGGGTCGTTGAAGGTGGCGACGTGGCCGGAGGCCTCCCAGACCTCACGGGCCAGGATGACCGACGAGTCCAGTCCGACGACGTCCTCACGGGCCTGGACCATCGTGCGCCACCACTGGCGCTTGATGTTCTCCTTGAGTTCGACGCCCAGCGGCCCGTAGTCCCAGGCGGCACGCGTGCCGCCGTAGATCTCGCTGCAGGGGTAGACGAAGCCACGGCGCTTGCTCAGGCTGACGATCGTGTCGATCTTGTCGGCGGCCACAGTGCTCTCTTCAGTACGTACGGCACGGTCAGGGCACGGCTGGTTGCTCGTACCCGAATACCCAAGGTTACCGGCCAGACGGGTACGGGGTTCAAATCGATATGGTCCGGCTCCCCCCATCCACGGCCACCTGCCGTTCACCCGTCCGAGTGAGTTGACAATCATTTCCAGTTCAGATGAGAATGATTGTCATGATGATCGGACTGTTCAGCCGCCGGACCCGCACCACCGCCGCCCTGGCCACCACCGCCCTCGCCGCCTCCCTGGCCCTCACGGCCTGCGGCGGCAGCAGCAGCGCCAAGGGCACGGACGGCAAGCTGAACGTCGTCGCCTCGTTCTACCCGATGGAGTTCCTGGCCCAGCAGATCGGCAAGGACCACGTCTCGGTCACCGACCTCACCGCGCCCGGCGTCGAGCCGCACGACCTGGAGCTCACCGCCAAGCAGGTCGCCGGCGTCCAGAAGGCCGACGCGATCATCTACCTCAAGGGCCTCCAGCCCACCGTCGACCAGGCCGTCGACCAGTCGTCCAGCAAGCACCGGATCGACGCCACCACCGCCAGCCCGCTGGTCGACCACCACCTCGACGAGGGCGCCTCCGGGGGCGACGGCCACCAGCACGCGGGCCCGGCCGGCGACCCGCACATCTGGCTCGACCCGACCCGCTACGCCGCGATCGCCAAGAGCGTCGGCGCCGAGTTCGCCAAGGCCGACCCCGCGCACGCGGCCGACTACCAGAAGAACACCGACGACCTGGTCACCCGGCTCGGCGCCCTGGACCAGGAGTTCCAGGCCGGGCTGAAGGACGTCAGGACCAAGACCTTCGTCACCAGCCACGCCGCCTTCGGCTACCTCGCCGACCACTACGGCCTCACCCAGGTCGCCATCAACGGCGTCGACCCGGAGTCCGAGCCCACCCCGGCCCGCCTCGCCGAGGTGCAGAAGGCCGCCAAGGACAACGGCGTCACCACGATCTTCTTCGAGACCCTGGTCAGCCCCAAGCTCGCCGACACCGTCGCCAAGGACCTCGGCCTCAAGACCGCCGTCCTGGACCCGCTGGAGGGCGTCAAGGACCCCGCCAAGGACGACTACCTGACCGTCATGAAGCAGAACCTGGACAACCTCCGGGCCGCCCTCGGCGCCCCCGCCGCGGCCGCCCCGGCCCCCACCCCCGCGAGCTGACGGGACGCCCCGCCATGACCCACCCGATACCCCCGGCCGTCCGCCTCCGTGACGCCGTCGCCTCGCGCGGCGGCCGGCCGGTGCTGCGCGGCGTCGACCTCACCGTCCGACCCGGCGAGGTCGTCGCCCTGCTCGGCGCCAACGGCTCCGGCAAGTCGACCACCGTCAAGGCCGTGATCGGCTCCGTGCCGCTGGAGCAGGGCACCCTGGAACTGTTCGGCACCCCGTACGGCTCCTTCCGCGCCTGGCACCGGATCGGGTACGTCCCGCAGCGCACCACCGCCGCCTCCGGCGTCCCCGCCACCGTGCGCGAGGTGGTCTCCACCGGACGGCTGGCCCAGCACCGGCTGCTGCCCTTCCGCCGCAAGGACCGAGCCGCGGTGGACGGCGCGCTGGCCGCCGTCGGCATGCTGGACCGGGCCGGCGACGGCGTCGCCGACCTGTCCGGCGGCCAGCAGCAGCGGGTGCTGATCGCCCGCGCCCTGGTCGGCACACCCGACCTGCTGATCATGGACGAGCCGATGGCCGGGGTGGACGCCGCCAGCCAGCAGGTGCTCGCCGACACCCTGCGCGCCGAGGTCGGCCGCGGCGCCTCCGTGCTCCTCGTCCTGCACGAACTCGGGCCGCTGGAGCCGCTGATCGACCGCGCCGTGGTGCTGCGGGACGGCTGCGTCGCGCACGACGGCCCGCCGGTGCCCAACACCGGCCTGCACGCGCTGCCCGGCCACGACCACGTCCACCCGCACGCCGACCTCACCCCGCCGAGGCTGCTCGCATGACCGAGATGCTCTCCTACGACTTCATGCAGCGCGCCCTGCTCGCCGCCGTGCTGGTCGGGATCACCGCCCCCGCCGTCGGGATCTACCTGGTGCAGCGCCGCCAGGCCCTGATGGGCGACGGCATGGGCCACGTCGCGATGACCGGCGTCGGCCTCGGCTTCATCTTCCAGACCAGCCCGGTCTGGATGGCCGTGCTGGTCTGCGTGCTCGGCGCCGTCACCATGGAGCTGGTCCGCTCGCGCGGCAACCAGCGCGGCGACATCGCCCTGGCGATGCTCTTCTACGGCGGCATGGCCTGCGGCAAGCTGCTCGTCTCGATGTCCGCCCAGGCCGGGGCCGGCTCGCTGGAGAGCTACCTGTGGGGCTCGATCCTCACCGTCGCCCCCGCCGACCTGGCCACCATCGCGGTGCTCGGCGCGGTGGTCATCGCGGTCACCGTCGGCCTGCGCCGCCAGCTGTTCGCGATCTGCCAGGACGAGGACTTCGCCCGGGTCACCGGCGTGCCGGTGCGCACCCTCAACCTGCTGCTCGCGGTGATGGCCGCGGTCACCGTCACGGTCGCCATGCGGGTGGTCGGGCTGCTGCTGGTCAGCGCCCTGATGGTGGTCCCGGTGGTCGCCGCCCAGCAGCTCACCCGTTCCTTCGCCGCCACCCAGGCCGCCTCGATCGCGCTCGGCGTGGTGGTCGCGCTGGCCGGCGTCACCGGCTCCTACCAGCTGAACGTGCCCTCCGGCCCGGCCATCGTGCTGCTCGCCATCGCGGTGTTCGCGGTGTTCAGCGCGATCGCCGCCCCGCTCGCCCGGCGCCGCCACCGGCGGCACGCCGACGCCGACCGGGGTCCCCAGGTCTGCGACGTACAAATCCCCGGCCAAGGGCCGGGAAAGACTTCCTCCGACCTGACCACTCCGGAGCGGCGGGCCGGGCTGGCACAATGAGGTGCGTGACGCCCACGACCCCAGGAGGACCCACGGTGACCACCGCAGGCCCGTCGCCGCGCGCCCGATCGACCCGGCAGCGTGCCGCCGTCTCGTCGGCCCTGGACGAGATCGCGGACTTCCGCAGTGCCCAGGAGCTGCACGACTTGCTCAAGCACCGCGGGGACTCCGTCGGTCTGACCACGGTCTACCGCACCCTGCAGTCGCTCGCCGACGCCGGTGAGGTGGACGTGCTGCGCACCGCCGACGGCGAGGCCGTCTACCGCCGGTGCAGCAGCGGGCACCACCACCACCTGGTCTGCCGGCACTGCGGCGCCACCGTCGAGGTCGAGGGCCCCGCGGTCGAGCGCTGGGCCAACTCGGTGGCCGCCGAGCACGGGTTCAGCGACATCGCCCACACCCTGGAGATCTTCGGCACCTGCGCGGACTGCGCGAAGAAGGACTGAACGGCCGTCCGTACGGGGGCAGCCCGCACGAACGCGCACCGAAGGGCCCGCGGGAACGGGTTCGTTCCCACGGGCCCTTCGGCATGCGTACCGTCGGTCGGCGTCAGCGCTGGGAGGGCAGCTCCAGCGACCCGGCGACGTCGTTCGGGATCGCCCCGCCGAAGCGGCGGTCGCGCATCGCGAACTGCTCGCAGGCGCGCCACAGGTCACGGCGGTCGAAGTCCGGCCAGAGCACGTCCTGGAACACGAACTCGGCGTACGCGGACTGCCAGAGCAGGAAGTTGGAGGTGCGCTGCTCACCGCTGGGGCGCAGGAACAGGTCCACGTCCGGCATGTCCGGGTGGTACATGTACTTGGCGATGGTCTTCTCGTTGACCTTCTTCGGGTCGAGCCGGCCGGCCGCCACGTCCAGCGCGATCGCCTGCGCCGCGTCGGCGAGCTCGGCCCGGCCGCCGTAGTTGACGCACATGTAGAGCGTCACGGCGTCGTTGCCCTTGGTCTGCTCCTCGGCGACCTGGAGCTCCTGGACGACGCTCTTCCACAGCTTGGGCATCCGGCCCGCCCAGCGGATCCGCACGCCCATCGCGTCCATCTCGTCGCGGCGGCGGGCGATGACGTCCCGGTTGAAGTTCATCAGGAACTTCACCTCGTCGGGGGAGCGCTTCCAGTTCTCGGTGGAGAACGCGTACAGCGAGATGTTCTTGACGCCGAGCTCGATCGCGCCCTTGAGGACGTCCAGCACGACCGACTCGCCGATCTTGTGGCCCTCGGTGCGGGGCAGCCCGCGCTCCTTGGCCCAGCGACCGTTGCCGTCCATCACGATGGCGACGTGGTCGGGGACCAGCTCGCCGGGGATCTTCGGGGGCTTTGCGCCGCTGGGGTGCGGGGTCGGGGGTTCGTAGACCCGCTGCTTGCCGCCGCCGAAGAGCCGTCGCGCTGCCATGTGCTCACTTCTCCACGTATCTCATCGAGCGGATGCCCCGCTCCAGGTGCCACTGCAGATAGGCCGCGACCAGGCCGCTGCCCTCCCGCCAGTACCGCGGCTCGCAGGCGTCGGCCGTCCGCCAGTCCCCTGACAGCAGCGCCCCGAGCAGTACCAGTGTCTCAGGGGAGGGTACGGCACATCCGGGCACTCGGCAGTCCGCGCAGAGCACCCCCCCTGCGGGGAGCGAGAAGAAACGGTTCGGCCCGTCCAGGCCGCACTTGGCGCAGTCGGTGAAGCTCGCGCCGTACCCGTTCACCGCGAGCGAGCGCAGCAGGAAGGCGTCCAGCACCAGGTGCGATTCGTGCACCCCGGCCGCCAGCGTGCGCAGCCCGCCCACCAGCAGCAGGTACTGCTGGACGGCCGGCTCGCCCTCGTTCTCGGCGAAGCGCTCGGCCGTCTCCAGCATCGCCGTGCCGGCGGTGTACCGGCCGTAGTCGGTGACGATCGAACCGCCGTACGGGGCGATGGTCTCCACCTGGGTGCAGAGCGGCAGCCCGCGCCCGATCAGTTCGCTCCCCCGGCTGAAGAACTGCACGTCCACGTGCGAGAACGGCTCCAGGCGGGCGCCGAACTTGGACTTGGTCTTGCGCACCCCGCGCGCCACCGCCCGCACCTTGCCGTGGTGGCGGGTCAGCAGGGTGATGATCCGATCGGCCTCACCGAGCTTCTGCGCCCGCAACACGACGCCGTCGTCCCGGAAAAGACTCATGCCGTCCATTGTCCCCCAGCGCACGGACAGCCCGGGACGGTCAGCCCCTGGACGGCCGGCGGCGGCCGCGGACAGCCACGGACAGCCGTGTTGCCCGCACCGGGGGCCGTGGGGGAGGACCACTGCGGTGCGGGTCACGGCGGGCCCGGAGGGGGGCGGGCCCGTTTGTGGGGGATACGGAAAGCTCAGGGGGCAGCGGCGCTACAGGTTCTCGTACGGTGCCCGGGTCGCCGCCTCCAGCAGCGCCGGCACCTGGCTCTGCGGCAGGTCCAGACAGCTGCCGACCACGGCCAGCGCCTCGCGCTCCTGCGGCAGGTAGCGCCCGTCGGCGAGGGCGATCGCGGCCCCCTGCAGCAGCAGCCGCTCCCGGCCCTGCTGGGCCAGGTGCGGGGCCAGCGGTTCGAGCACCGCATGCAGTTCCACGGCCAGGCCGCCGGCCATCCCGCGGGCGTCGTGGAGTTCGCCGCCGAGCCCGGACAGCGCGGCGAGCGCGGCCAGCACCTGGGCCTCGCCGCAGTCCTCGAACCCGGCCTCGCGCACCACCGTGCAGGCCGCCTCACGGGCCGCCCGGTGGGCGGTGCCGCCGGCTGCGAGCAGGGCCAGTGCGATGGTGTACTGGGCGTCCCGCAGCATCGCGCCGAGGCGCACGACGGTGGGCTGCTCCAGGGCTTCGACGCCGTAGCGCCCGTGGCAGGTGGTGCACTGCACGCTGCCGATCACCGGCCCGAGCGGGACGACGGGCGTCCCCAGCAGCCGCAGCCACCGCCGGCCGTGCTGCCGGCGGTAGTTGCGGTCCCCGCCGCAGCCCGGACAGAAGAAATCACCGAGAACATCGGTCCGCCACCTCGGGCGAACACCCCACAACCTGGTCACGGCGCCACTCCCCAGACATGGCAGGCGGCCTGCACAACTATGGGCAGGTCACGCGACCGGACACCGAGGCCGTCCCACCGACCCGGCTTGCCGGTGGATCGATGTTGCCACGGTTACCGGCACGTGTCAGTACCTCGAACGGCTTCCGATCCGAAAAAATGTGGCGCAGGCCACAATGCGCGGCGCACATGGCGAAGGGCCGCCCCGGAGGACGGCCCTTCGCGTACCACCCGTACGAATCAGCCGCGCTGCGAGCGGTTGACGGCACTGATCATCGCCTTCAGCGAGGCCAGCACGGTGTTGCCGTCGATGCCCACGCCCCACAGCACCTTGCCGTCCACCGCGCACTCCACGTACGCGGCAGCCTGGGCGTCGCCGCCCTCGCTCAGCGCGTGCTCCGCGTAGTCCAGCACCCGTACGTCCACGCCGATCCGGGCCAGCGCGTCCGCGAAGGCGGAGACCGGGCCGTTGCCGGTGCCGGACAGGGTCATCGGCTCGCCGTCCACCACGGCCTCGGCGGTCAGCGCGTCCCGGCCGTCCTCGGTGGTCAGGGTGCGCGAACCGGCCAGCGACAGCCGGCCCCACGGGTTGTCGGTGGTCGGCAGGTACTCGTCCTCGAAGACCCGCCAGATCTCCGCCGGGCTGACCTCGCCGCCCTCGGCGTCGGTCTTGGCCTGGATGATCCGGGAGAACTCGATCTGCATCCGGCGCGGCAGGTCCAGCTTGTGGTCGTTCTTCAGGACGTACGCCACCCCGCCCTTGCCGGACTGGCTGTTGACCCGGATGACCGCCTCGTAGGTGCGGCCGACGTCCTTCGGGTCGATCGGCAGGTACGGCACGCCCCAGGTGTGCTCCGTCACCGGCACCCCGGCCGCCTTCGCGTCCGCCTCCAGGACGTCGAAGCCCTTCTTGATGGCGTCCTGGTGCGAGCCGGAGAAGGAGGTGTACACCAGGTCCCCGGCGTACGGGTGGCGCGGGTGCACCTCCATCTGGTTGCAGTACTCGGCGGTGCGGCGCACCTCGTCGATGTCGGAGAAGTCGATCTGCGGGTCGATGCCCTGCGAGAACAGGTTCATCCCCAGCGTCACCAGGTCGACGTTGCCGGTCCGCTCACCCTGCCCGAACAGGCAGCCCTCGATCCGGTCCGCGCCCGCCATGTAGGCCAGCTCGGCGGAGGCCACGGCGGTGCCGCGGTCGTTGTGGGGGTGCACCGACAGGCACACGTACTCGCGGCGGGACAGGTTCCGCGACATCCACTCGAACTGGTCGGCCTGCACGTTCGGGGTGGCCCGCTCGACGGTGGCCGGCAGGTTCAGGATGATCTCGCGGCCCTCGCCCGGCTGCCAGACGTCCATCACCGCCTCGCAGACCTCCAGCGCGAAGTCCAGCTCGGTGTCCACGAAGATCTCCGGCGAGTACTGGTAGCCGAAGACGGTGTCGTCGCCCAGCAGCTTGTCCGCGTACTCCATCACCAGCCGGGTGCCGTCCACGGCGATCGCCTTGGTGGCCGCCTTGTCGTTGCGGAACACCACCCGGCGGAACAGCGGCGCGGTCGCGTTGTACAGGTGGACGGTCGCCCGCGGGGCGCCGACCAGCGCCTCGACGGTCTTCTCGATCAGCTCCTCGCGGGCCTGGGTCAGCACCGAGATGGTGACGTCCTCCGGGATCGCCCCCTCCTCGATCAGCGACCGCACGAAGGCGTGGTCGGTGGCGCCGGAGGACGGGAAGCCGACCTCGATCTCCTTGTAGCCCATGGCCACCAGCAGGTCGAACATCTTCCGCTTGCGAGCCGGGGACATCGGGTCGATCAGCGCCTGGTTGCCGTCCCGCAGGTCGGTGGAGAGCCAGCGCGGCGCCTTGGTGATCACCTTCTCCGGCCAGGTGCGGTCCGGCAGGTCGACGGTGCCGAACGGCAGGTAGCGCCCGTACCGCATGCCCGAGGGCTGCTGGCGCACGGAGGCGGCGGTGATCGGGGTCGGCCGGTCGACGAAGGCGCGAGCGGCGGGGACGGACGCGGCGGAGGTCTGCTCGGTCATGGAGGTGACTCTCGGCTTCCTGTGGATGCGTGGGTGCGGGCGGTCGGGAGGGATCAACACCGACTGGCCGGCCTCTGCTGCGCCTCGCGATACGCCGTTGGATCGCCGATTCCGCGCACAGCTCGTTCCCCGCGGCGAGGGGAGCCGGCCCCAGTGGACTACAGGCCCTCGACGCGGCAGCTAAGAAGAAGCAGCCCGTTGCGCATGATGTGGCCCAGCGTAACCCAGGCCCGCGCGCCCCCGAAGTGATCCGGGCTTCCGTTCCACTCCTTGAGACGTGGACCCGTCGCGCCCGAGGTGGTGACATCCGGTCATCGAGGCCTCACCCTGGGCCACATGACTGCAGCAGTACCGATCTGCGCGATCGTCCCGCCGTACGTCCTGGACCGCCTCGCCGAGGTCGGTCACGAGCCTGCCGTCCACTCCCTCGCCCTGGACGCCGCCCACCGCGCGGCCCGCCTCGCCGCTCCCCCGCCGACCGCCGGCGCCCCCGGCCTGAACCGGGTGATCGCCGACGCCGGACACGGCCAGCGGCTGCCCGGGCGCAGCGTCCGCACCGAGGGCCAGGCCCCGGTCGCCGACTCCTCCGTCAACCACGCCTACGACGGCCTCGGCGCCACCTTCGCCCTCTACTCCGAGGTCTTCGGCCGCGACTCGATCGACGGCCGGGGGCTGCGCATGGACGCCAGCGTCCACTACGGCCGCGACTACGACAACGCCTTCTGGAACGGCCGGCAGATGGTCTTCGGCGACGGCGACGGCCGGATCTTCGGCGACTTCACCGCCTGCGTCGACGTCATCGGCCACGAACTCACCCACGGCGTCACCCAGTTCACCGCCGGCCTGGAGTACCAGGGCCAGCCCGGCGCGCTGAACGAGTCGGTCTCCGACGTCTTCGGCTCGCTGGTCAAGCAGTACGCCCTGCACCAGGACGCCGCCTCCGCCGACTGGTTGATCGGCGCCGGGCTGCTCGCCCCCGGCGTCCAGGGCATGGCGCTGCGCTCGATGAAGGCCCCGGGCACCGCCTACGACGACCCCCAGCTCGGCAAGGACCCGCAGCCCGCCCACATGCGGGACTACGTGGACACCGCCGACGACAACGGCGGGGTGCACATCAACTCAGGCATCCCCAACCACGCGTTCTACCTGCTGGCCACCGCCCTCGGCGGGCAGTCCTGGGAGCGCGCCGGGCGGATCTGGTACGACACCCTGACCGGCGGCCGGCTGCCCGCCGACGCCGACTTCACCGCCTTCGCCCGCGCCACCGTGGCCGCCGCCAGGGCCCGTTACCCCGACCGGTCCTCGATCGCCGACACCGTGACGGCCTCCTGGGCCCAGGTCGGCGTCAGCCCGGGCTGAGCAGCGGTTGAGCAGCGCTTAAGTCACGGTCGGGAAAAAGTGCCGCAAAAGCCTTCCCTGCGTAGCACCATGGACACCATGCGCATCCAGGTGACCCGGACCGGCGGACTCGCCGGAATCCTCCGCCACGCGGAGCTCGACACCGTCGACCGCACGGACGGCCCGCACGTCCACGCGCTCGCCCGCGAGGCCGTCGCGGGCGGGCTGCGCGCGCCCTCCTACGGCGTTCCGGACGGCTTCCACTACGAGATCACCGTGGACGGGCGGACGGTGTACTGCGCCGACCCCAAGCTCACCGACTCACAGCGGGAGCTGATCTCGCTGGTGCTGCGCGAAGGAGCGTAGCCCCGTACGGCGAGCCCCCGTACGGCGAGGGCCCGTACGGACGCCGAAGCGTCCGGACGGGCCCCGGGGCCTGCCGCCCCCTGCCGAACTCCCCCGTCAGAAGCCGAGCTTGCGCAGCTGCTTGGGGTCGCGCTGCCAGTCCTTGGCCACCTTGACGTGCAGGTCCAGGTAGACCGGCGTGCCGAGCAGCGCCTCGATGTGCTTGCGGGCGGTGGTGCCGACGTGCTTGAGCCGCGCGCCCTTGGCGCCGATCACGATCGCCTTCTGGCTCTGCCGCTCGATGTAGACGTTGGCGTGGATGTCCAGCAGCGGGCGGTCCGCCGGGCGGCCCTCGCGCGGCAGCATCTCCTCGACCACGACGGCCAGCGAGTGCGGGAGTTCGTCCCGCACGCCCTCCAGGGCGGCCTCGCGGATCAGCTCGGCGACCATGATCTGCTCGGGCTCGTCGGTGAGGTCGCCCTCCGGGTAGAGCTGGTCGCCCTCGGGCAGCAGCTTGGTGAGGAGGTCGGCGACCAGCTCGACCTGCTTGTCGCCGACCGCGGAGACCGGGATGATCTCGGCCCACTCGAAGCCCAGCTCGATGCCGAGCTGGTGGATGGCGATCAGCTGCTCGGCCAGGCGCTTGGAGTCGACCAGGTCGGTCTTGGTGACGATGGCGACCTTGGGGGTCTTCTTGATCCCGGCGATCTCCTTGGCGATGAACTTGTCGCCGGGACCGATCTTCTGGTCGGCGGGCAGGCAGAAGCCGATCACGTCGACCTCGGCCCAGGTGGTGCGGACCAGGTCGTTGAGGCGCTCGCCGAGCAGCGTGCGGGGCTTGTGCAGGCCGGGCGTGTCGACCAGCACGAGCTGGGCGTCCGGGCGGTGCACGATGCCGCGCACGGTGTGCCGGGTGGTCTGCGGGCGGTCGGAGGTGATCGCGACCTTCGTCCCCACCAGGGCGTTGGTCAGGGTCGACTTGCCCGCGTTGGGACGGCCGACGAAGCACGCGAACCCGGAGCGGTACGAGGAGGAAGGGGCATTCATGGGCTCCATTCTCCCTGATCACCGGAGCCCCGCCGTCCGGGGGCGGTCGGCCCGGCCCGGTCAGCCCTTGCGTCCGCCCCGTCCGACCAGTGAGAACACCACCAGCAGGAGCAGAAAGACGAGCGAACCCCAGAGCCAGTAGACCGTACCGGTCTCCTGCCACTTGCCCATGCCCATCACGAACAGCACCAGCCCGGCGACGAACGCCAACGCCCCCATGCTCCAGCCCCTCACCGAGTCCACTCCCCAGGTGAGATTATCTGCTTGATACATGGGGGCAAGGCCCGTCGGCCGGGCCCCGGCGGGCCGTCAGCCGCCGTTCAACGGGCCTCGGCCGACACCCGCAGCGTCCCGTCCGGCCCGGCCAGCAGCACCGGCGTCCCGGCCCCGCCCAGGTCCCGCACGGCCGCCAGGTCGGCTTCGGCCGGCTGCTCGGCCTCGCTCACCACGGCGGCCGCCTCCAGCGACTTCGCACCGCTGGCCACCGCCATCGCCACCGCCGTCTGCAGCGCGCTCAGCCGCAGCGACTCCAGCGCGACCGTCCCGGCCACATAGGTGCGGCCGGTCTCGTCACGCACCGCGGCCCCCTCGGCCACGCCGTTGCGGGCGCGGGCCGAGCGGGCCAGGGTGATGATCTTCTTGTCTTCGGGGTCGAGTTCGACGATGTCACTCATGCCGCCGAGCATAGACAGAGCGGGTCACACCTCAGTGGCCGACCGGGTGGGTGCGTCCCGGGTTCGGGTTGAGCACCTTGACGAAGGTCTTCGCCGCGCCGGTCGGCAGCGGCTCCTCGCGTGCGGCCCGCTCGCGCCAGAACGGGTTGTCGTGCGGCAGGTGGCTGCTCACCCGGCCGTACATCCCGAAGGTGGTCACGATGACCCCGAAGACGAACGCGAACAGCACGTTCGACATCCGGAAGTTGAGGATGTTCGCGTCCGGCCGGCCGAGCACGGCCAGTCCGTAGAAGCCGGACAGGACGAACAGCACGCCGACCACCATGTTGAGGTTGGACGCGAAGTTCCCGCCGATCACCGCCCCGACGACCAGGACCGCACCCGCCACGATGGACAGGATGCTCAGCGCCCCGTTGGTCGACAGCCCGGCGATCCGGTCACCGTGGGTGGCCAGGAAGCCGGGGTGGTCGGTCAGCCCCAGGATCCCGAACACGATCAGGAAGATCCCCCCGAGCCCCGCCCCGACCCGCCACACCAGGGCGAGTCGGCGATCGACGGTCGGCAGTTCGTCGTGCAGCTTCATGGCGACCTCCAGAACCCGGCCACGGCCCCGCCGTGCCCGACTGTTGTGCCCAGCCGTGGTGCCCGGCTGTCGTGCCCGGCTGTGCTGTCGTGCCTAGCTGTAGGGATGGCTCCCCTGCATGTGCGGCGTCTCGTGCAGGTAGAGCGAGCCGCACTGCTGGCAGCAGCGCAGCCCGGTGCCCCACTCCTGCTCGGGCCGCGTCTCGGCGTCGTCGGGCATGGTCCGGCCGCAGAGCGCGGTCGACGGGTCCTCGTCCCGCACCACGTGCCAGGACTTGACTCCGCCGGCCGCCCCCTGCGGGCCGTACTCCGCGCGAAGTTTGTGCGTCATGCCCTCCATGGTCGCTCGGCGACCGCCCACCCGCTACTCGCCCGCGGCCGGCGCCGCCCCCTCCGACCCGCGCACCGGCGAGGCGACCATCGAGCCGATCCGGTTGCGCCGCCCGGCCGAGGACTCGGCGGTCAGCAGGATGCCGGTCAGGCCGTCCGCGGCCGGCTCGGGCAGCGGGATCTCGCAGGCCGAGCCCGGGATCGGCACCCGGCCCAGGTGCTTGGCCAGCAGGCCGCCGACGGTCTCGACGTCCTCGTCCTCCAGCTCGATGCCGAACAGCTCGCCCAGGTCCTCCACCAGCAGGCGGGCGGTGATCCGGTACGAGCCGTCACCGAGGTCCTCGATCGGCGCGATCTCCCGGTCGTACTCGTCGGTGATCTCGCCGACGATCTCCTCCAGGACGTCCTCGATGGTGACCAGGCCCGCCGTACCGCCGTACTCGTCGATCACGATCGCGACGTGCGAGCGGCGCTGCTGCATTTCGCGCAGCAGGTCGCCGGCCGGCTTGGAGTCCGGGACGAAGACGGCCGGGCGCATCACCGCACCGACCTCCTCGGCCTCCGCCTCGCGGTTGATGTGGGTGCGGCGCACCAGGTCCTTGAGGTAGACGATGCCGACCACGTCGTCCTCGTTGTCGCCCACCACCGGGATCCGCGAGAAGCCCGAGCGCAGCGCCAGGGTGAGCGCCTGCCGGACGGTCTTGTGCCGCTCGATCATCACCAGGTCGGTGCGCGGCACCATCACCTCGCGCACGATGGTGTCGCCCAACTCGAAGACCGAGTGCACCATCCGGCGCTCCTCGTCCTCGATCAGGTCGTCCTTCTCCGCGAGGTCCACCAGCGCCCGCAGCTCCGCCTCGGAGGCGAACGGCCCCTCCCGGTAGCCCTTGCCCGGGGTCAGCGCGTTGCCCAGCAGGATCAGCAGCCTCGGGATCGGGCCGAGCACCGCGGCCAACGGCAGCAGCACGAAGGAGGCCGCGGTCGCGGTGGAGATCGGGTGCTGGCGCCCGATCGTGCGCGGCGAGACGCCCACCGCCACGAAGGACACCAGCACCATCACGCCGAAGGCCAACAGCACGGCCTGCCAGGTCGGGTGGATGTTGCGCACGCACACCGCGGTGACCAGCACCGCGGCCGCCATCTCGCTGGCCACCCGGATCAGGGTGGCCAGGTTGAGGTAGCGGAACGGGTCGGAGGCCACGGCCAGCAGCCGCGCGGAGCCGCGCCGCCCGTTGCGCACCGCCTCCTCCGCCCGGAACCGGGAGACCCGGGAGACGCCCGCCTCGGCGCACGCGGCCAGCCAGCCGAGCACGACCAGGGCCACGGCACCGAGGATGAAGCTCGTACTCTCACCGCTCACAGGAGTTCGCGCCCCGCGCTCAGTGGGTGGTGGGGGCCGGGGAGATGCCGCCGAGGCCCCGGCCCGCCCGCCAGTCGTCCAGGATCCGCTTCTGGAGGGCGAACATCTCTTCCTCCTCCTCGGGCTCCTCGTGGTCGTAGCCGAGGACGTGCAGCACGCCGTGGACGGTGAGCAGTTGCAGCTCCTCGTCCATCGAGTGCTGGGAGGGGGCCGCCTTGCCCTGCTGCTCGGCGACCTCGGGGCAGAGCACGATGTCGCCGAGCAGACCCTGCGGCAGCTCCTCGCCCTCCTTGCCGGGACGCAGCTCGTCCATCGGGAACGACATCACGTCGGTCGGTCCGGGCAGGTCCATCCACTGGATGTGCAGCTCCTCCATCGCCGCACCGTCCACCAGGATCACGGACAGTTCGGACTGCGGGTGGATCCGCATCTTGTCCAGGGCGAAGCGGGCGACGTCGAGGATGGCTTCCTCATCGGCGTCCCAACCGGACTCGTTGGCGATGTCGATCGACATGACGGGCTGTGTGCTCAGCTTTCGGTGCGATGGGACTGTCGGGGTGCGCGCGCCGCGGCGGTCTTGCCGGGGCGCCGCTGGGCGGGCTTGCGGGCGGCCGGGGAGTTCTCCTCGGCCTCCTGCAGCGCGTCCCAGCGCTCGTAGGCGTCCACGATCCGGCCGACCAGCTTGTGGCGGACCACGTCGGTGCTGGTGAGGACGGAGAAGTGGATGTCCGGGACGTCGGCCAGGATCTCCTGGACGACCTTCAGTCCGCTGCGGGTGCCGCCCGGGAGGTCGATCTGGCTGGTGTCGCCGGTGACCACCACCCGGGAGTTGAACCCGAGGCGGGTGAGGAACATCTTCATCTGCTCGGGCGAGGTGTTCTGGGCCTCGTCCAGGATGATGAAGGCGTCGTTGAGGGTGCGGCCGCGCATGTACGCGAGCGGCGCGACCTCGATGGTGCCGGCCGCCATCAGGCGCGGGATGGAATCCGGGTCCATCATGTCGTGCAGCGCGTCGTACAGCGGGCGCAGGTACGGGTCGATCTTCTCGTAGAGGGTGCCGGGCAGGAAGCCCAGCCGCTCCCCCGCCTCGACCGCCGGGCGGGTCAGAATGATCCGGTTGACTTCCTTGGCCTGGAGGGCCTGGACGGCCTTGGCCATCGCCAGGTAGGTCTTGCCGGTGCCGGCCGGGCCCAGACCGAAGACGATCGTGTGCTTGTCGATCGCGTCGACGTAGCGCTGCTGGTTCAGCGTCTTGGGGCGGATCGTGCGGCCGCGGTTGGACAGGATGTTCGCGGTGAACACCTGGGACGGCGCCGGGCTGTCCGGGCCCTCCTCGCGGAGCATGGCGATGGAGCGCTCCACGGAGTCCTCCGTCAGGGGCTGGCCGGTGCGCAGCACCAGCATCATCTCGTTGAAGAGCTTCTGCACGAGGGCGACCTCGGCGCGCTCCCCGGTGGCGGTCACCTCGTTGCCGCGGACGTGGATGTCGGCGGCGGGGAAGCCCTGCTCGATCACGCGCAGCAGCGAGTCCGCCGTGCCGAGCAGGGTGACCATCGGGTGCTTCTCGGGGATGACGATCCGGGCGCTCACCCGGCCGTCGTCGGTCGGTTCGGGGCGCGACTGTCCGTCGGTACGGGTCTGCGATGTGTCACTCATGGGTCGGCGCTGGGGCCTGCCTCATCCCATCCGTGGTCTCGTGGGCCGCTCGGTCTCTCCGGGGCACCAGGGTACGCCGCGAGCGTGATCGCCGCGGCGGGCGGCGGGGCCGCACCCGACGATGCTGCGGCAGATCGCAGGACGGCGCGAGCCCTTTTCCCGGGGCCGTTTCCCGCAGTCGCTTCCGGCATCCGTTTCCGCAGCCCGTTTCCCGGTGTCCGCGACATCCTCCGCGCGCTCCCCGGCGTTCACGGGTGGCGGCGGGCGGGGACGGGCACCCGGGCGAGGTCCTCGGCGAGCACCAGCTCCCCGTCGAAGTGCTTGCGGGCGTCGGCCAGGTGCTGGCCGAGGTCCGGGTAGCGCTGGGAGAAGTGGGTCAGCACCAGGGTGCGCGCCCCGGCCTCGGCGGCGACCTTGGCGGCCTGGCCGGCGGTGAGGTGGCCGTGGTCCTCGGCGAGGTGGGCGTCGGCGTCGGTGAAGGTCGCCTCCACCACCAACAGGTCGGTGCCCTCGGCGAGTTGGTGCACGCCCTCGCAGAGCCGGGTGTCCATCACGAAGGCGAAGCGCTGGCCCCGGCGCGGCTCGCTGACCTCGTCCAGGGTGACGACGCGGCCGTCCACCACGACCGCGCCCTCGTGCTGGAGCCGGCCCACGGCCGGGCCGTGCACGCCCGCCGCGGCGAGCCGCTCGGGCACCAGCCGGCGACCGTCCGGCTCGGACAGCCGGTAGCCGAAGGACTCCACCGGGTGGTCCAGCCGGACGGCGTCCAGCGCGAAACGGGCGCCGGGCGCGGGCAGCGGGCCGGGCTCGTCGATCGGCCGGGGCCGCAGCACGGCGGTCTCGTGGTAGGCGGTGGCGTGCCGCAGCCGCTCGAAGTAGACCTCGCCGGAGGCCGGGAAGTAGACGTCCACCGGGTGCGGGACCCGGTCAAGGTTGATCCGCTGGATCACCCCGGCGAGGCCCAGGCAGTGGTCGCCGTGGAAGTGGGTCACCGCGATCCGGGTGATCTGGGTGGCCGAGACCCCGGCGTGCAGCATCTGCCGCTGGGTGCCCTCGCCGGGGTCGAACAGCAGGCCCTCGCCGTCCCAGCGCAGCAGGTAGCCGTTGTGGTTGCGGTGCCGGGTGGGCACCTGGCTGGCGGTGCCGAGGACGACGAGTTCGCGCTGGGACACCTGGGATCAGACCATGCTCTCGTTCATGCGCGTCCCGCCGAGCACGTGCACGTGGGCGTGGAAGACGGTCTGCCCGGCGCCCGCACCGGTGTTGAAGATCAGCCGGTAGTCCTCCAGGCCCTCGTCCTTCGCCACCGCACCCGCCTCGGCGAGCAGTTCGCCGGCGATCTGCGGCTCGGCGGCGGCCAGGGCGGCGGCGTTCGGGTAGTGGACGTGCGGGATGACCAGGACGTGCACGGGGGCCTTGGGGGCGATGTCGCGGAAGGCCAGGACGCGCTCGGTCTTGCGCACCACGGTCGCCGGGATCTCGCCCGCCACGATCTTGCAGAACACACAGTCGGACTGCGGCTCGCCGGCCATCGGATTCTCCTCGGTTCGGTCGTCGGTCACACGGTCTTCTCAACGGGCCGTACGGCCCGTACGGCCCGTACGGGCGCAGCCTAGCCGAGCCGCCCGACCGCCTGCTGGTACTCCTGGAGGTGCTTCCAGCGCACCGAGCGCATGCCGACGACATCCCCCTCGGACAGCTCGAAGTCATCGGAGATGAGGACCACCGCCAGGAAGACGAAGCCCAGCAGCCAGCGCCGGGTGAGCCGCCAGGTGTTCGGGCGCATCACCCGCTTGCGGCGCACCACCCGCATCGCCAGGATCCCCTTGCCCACGCTGAAGCCGGTCAGCCGGGCGAACACCACCTGGTTGAGGAACGAGGCGAGCAGGCCGACGCCCAGGAACGCCGCCCAGAACGGCACCACCGGGCCGCCGCTGTGGTGCTGGACGGCGTGACCGGCGGCGGCCGCGACGGGCTGGGTGCGGCCGGCGGCGACGTCGGAGGCGGCGGCCGCGGCGAAACCGAGGCCGAGGGAGAGGCCGAGGTCCAGCACGATCGCCAGGAAGCGCCGGAACCCGGACGCCTCCGGAGGGCACGGCGGCAGCGCGGGCTGCGAAGCCTGCGGGTACTGCCCGTGGGGCTGGGGCTGCGGGGCGGGCTGCCCGTGCGACGGGTACGGGTTGGAGCCGTACGGACCGGGCTGGCCGAAGGCCCGCGGCGGCTGGGCGTAGGGCTGTTGCGCTTGCCCGTACGGCTGTTGCTGCCGGCCGTACGGGGGCTGCTGCTGCCCGTACTGCTGCGGCGGCTGGCCGTACGGCCCCTGCCCGTACGGCTGCGGCCCGGGCCCGTACGGCTGCGGCCCGGGGCCGTTCTGCGGGAACTGCGGCGGCGGATAGCCCTGTGCCATGGTGTGCTCCCCCGTGAGCTGTCGATCAGATCAAGATCGCGATCAAGAACAGCCCCGCATCCTACCCAGGCCCCGGGGCGGGCGGGCGGCCGCGCCGCCGTCCAGCGGGGCGAGCCACAGGTCGTCCTCGGTGACGAAGGCGACCAGGTCACCGTGCAGACGGGGGTGGCGCAGACAGGCGCCCGCGGAGGTGCTCAGGGCGTCCGTCACGCCGTCAGCGTAGGCAGCCACGGGTACGATCCGCCCCGTTTTCCGCAGACTCCGGGCGGGCGCGCGGGGCCCCGGCCGGGCGCTACGACCAGCGGCCGGTGCGCCCCAGCAGCAGCGCCCCCGCCGCCACCCCGGCGGTCGAGGTGCGCAGCACCGACGGGCCCAGCCGGTACGGCTTGGCGCCCGCCCCGGCGAAGGCGGCCAGCTCCTCCGGGGAGACCCCGCCCTCCGGTCCGACCACCAGCACGATGTCCCCGCCGGCGGGCAGCGCGGCCTGCGCCAGCGGCTCGGCGCCCTCCTCGTGCAGCACGGCGGCGAGCGCGGCCCCCGCCAGCAGTGGCGCCAGCTGCCGGGTGGTCGCCAACTCGCGCACCTCGGGGAAGCGCAGCCGACGGGACTGCTTGCCCGCCTCCCGGGCGGTGGCCCGCCACTTGGCGAGCGCCTTGGCGCCGCGCTCGCCCTTCCACTGGGTGATGCACCGGGAGGCGGCCCAGGGGACCACCACGTCCACGCCGACCTCGGTCATGGTCTCCACGGCCAGTTCGCCGCGGTCGCCCTTGGGCAGCGCCTGGACGACCACGATCCGCGGCGCGGGCTCGGGCTCACGCCGCACCGCGTCCACCGTGACCTCGATCGCGTCCTTGCCGAGCACCGCGGCGACCGTGCCGTCCACGCCGAGCCCCAGCCCGTCCGCCAGGGTGACCGCCTCGCCGGCCGCCAGCCGCTTCACCGCCGCCGCGTGCCGCCCCTCCGGCCCGTCGAGCCGCAGCACGGCCCCGGGCGCGGCGGTGGCGATCCGCTCGGTCTCGACGACGAAGACGGGCGCGGTCATGGCGGGGAACCTCCGGAGGAGTGGGACTCGGGGAAACGCGAAGGGGGTGCCGGGGAGGACCCGGCACCCCCTCCTTGACGGCTACCGGCCGTTGAAGGCGTCCTTCAGGCGCGAGAACAGGCCCTGCTGGCCCGGCGCGAACTGGCCGGACGGCCGCTCCTCGCCGCGCAGTACGGCGAGCCGGCGCAGCAGCTCCTCCTGCTCGGCGTCGAGCTTGGTCGGCGTCTGCACCTCGACGTGCACTATCAGGTCGCCACGGCCGCCCCCGCGCAGGTGGGTGATGCCCCGGCCGTGCAGCGGGATCGACTGGCCGGACTGGGTGCCGGGCCGGATGTCGACCTCCTCCAGCCCGTCCAGGGTCTGCAGCGGCACCTGGGTGCCGAGCGAGGCGGCCGTCATCGGGATGGTGACGGTGCAGTGCAGGTCGTCCCCGCGCCGCTGGAAGACGGTGTGGGTGGTCTCGGCGATCTCGACGTACAGGTCGCCGGCCGGGCCGCCGCCGGGGCCGACCTCGCCCTCGCCGGCCAGCTGGATCCGGGTGCCGTTGTCCACGCCGGCCGGGATCTTGACGGTCAGGGTGCGGCGGGCCCGCACCCGGCCGTCGCCGGCGCACTCGGGGCACGGGGTCGGCACGACGGTGCCGAAGCCCTGGCACTGCGGGCACGGGCGGGAGGTCATGACCTGGCCCAGGAACGAGCGGGTGACCTGGGACACCTCGCCCTTGCCGCGGCACATGTCGCAGGTCTGCGCGGAGGTGCCGGGGGCCGCGCCCTCGCCGCTGCAGGTGGTGCAGGTGACGGCCGTGTCGACCTGGAGTTCCTTGGTGGTGCCGAAGGCGGCCTCCTCCAGGGTGATCTCCAGCCGGATCATGGCGTCCTGGCCGCGGCGGGTGCGCGAGCGCGGGCCGCGCTGGCCGGCCGCGGCGCCGAAGAAGGCGTCCATGATGTCGGAGAAGCCGAAGCCCGCCGCGCCGGCGCCGAAGCCGCCCGCGCCACCGCCGCCGGGCGACAGCGGGTCCCCGCCGAGGTCGTAGACCTGGCGCTTCTGCGGGTCGGAGAGCACCTCGTAGGCGGCGTTGATCTCCTTGAACCGCTCCTGCGTCTTCGGGTCCGGGTTGACGTCCGGGTGCAGTTCGCGTGCCAGGCGCCGGAACGCCTTCTTGATCTCGTCCTGCCCCGCATCCCGTCGGACGCCGAGTACCGCGTAGTAGTCCGTGGCCACCAAATGCTCCGCTTGTTCCGCCTGTAGTAGTGCGACTGGACACCGCCGCCGGGTTTTCCGGCGGCGGTCTGCTTGCTACGACTCGGCCAGGATCTGGCCCACGTACCGTGCCACCGCTCGCACCGCCCCCATTGTGCCGGGGTAGTCCATCCGGGTCGGGCCGATCACACCGAGTTTGGCCACGCTCTCGTCGCCCGAACCGTAGCCGACCGAGACGACCGAGGTGGAATTCAGCCCTTCGTACGCGTTCTCCCGCCCGATCCGGACCGTCATCGCGGCGTCCGTGGTCTCACCCAGGAGGCGGAGCAGGACGACCTGCTCCTCCAGGGCCTCCAGCACCGGCTGGATGGTGAGCGGGAAGTCGTGCCCGAAGCGGGTCAGGTTGGCCGTGCCGGCCAGCATGATCCGCTCCTCGTTCTGCTCGGCGAGCGCCTCGAACAACGTCGCCAGGACCGTACTGACGGTCGGCCGGTCGGCCTGCTCGAAGGCCCCCGGGAGTTCCTCCAGCAGCCCCGGGACGTCCGGCAGCCGCTGGCCGGCCGCCCGCGCGTTGATCCGCGCGCGCAGGTCCGCCAGGACCGTCTCGCCGACCGTGCCCGGGCAGTCGACCATCCGCTGCTCGACCCGGCCGGTGTTGGTGATCAGCACCAGCATCACCTTGGCCGGGGCCAGCGCCACCAGCTCGATGTGCCGGACGGTGGAGCGGGTCAGCGAGGGGTACTGCACCACGGCGACCTGGCGGGTCAGCTGGGCGAGCAGCCGCACCGTGCGGGTGACCACGTCGTCCAGGTCGACGGCGCCGTCCAGGAAGTGCCGGATCGCCCGGCGCTCCGGGGAGCTCATCGGCTTGATCTCGGCGAGCTTGTCGACGAACAGCCGGTAGCCCTTGTCGGTGGGGATCCGCCCGGCGCTGGTGTGCGGCTGGTGGATGTACCCCTCCTCCTCCAGCGCCGCCATGTCGTTGCGCACCGTCGCCGGGGACACCCCGAGGTTGTGCCGCTCCACCAGGGCCTTGGAGCCGACCGGCTCCTCGGTGCCCACGTAGTCCTGGACGATCGCGCGCAGCACGGCGAGCTTGCGGTCGTCCAGCTGGCGGACCTCTCCGGCCATGGGGCACGCACCTCCGTCTTCGCACGTTGTCCGTCTGTGATGCTGCGAGCCACTCCGGAAAGGGCCCCGACCCTGGCACTCTGCACACGCGAGTGCCAGAACCGTACCTGCCAGTGTACGGCCCGGGTCCTACCGCAGGAACGGCCCGGCCGGGGTGATCCTGCCCGCAGTTCCGGACGGCCGCCACGACACTCCCTGTGCGCGGGTGGTGCCCCGGGGCCGTCCGGGTGGCAGCATCGGAAGCGACGGCGAACGGAGGAGCAAGCAATGTCGAGCTCGGGCCAGCACACCCGTTTCGCGCCCGACCGCGGCCTGACCGGCCGCATGATCGGGACGATGTTCGTGATCGGGCTGCTGTACGTCGGTTTCACGGGCCTGCTGATCGCGCTGCTGCGCGGGGCCTGGCCGCTGATCGTGCTGATCTCCGGCGGGCTGTTCGTGGCCCAGTTCTGGTTCAGCGACAAGATCACCGAGCGGGCCATGGGCGCCCACCAGGTGACCGAGGAGCAGTACCCCCAGCTGCACGGCACCATCGACCGGCTCTGCGCGCTGGCCGACATGCCCAAGCCCCGCGTGGCGGTCGCCGACAACGACATGCCCAACGCCTTCGCCACCGGCCGCAACCCGCAGAACGCCGTGGTGTGCGTCACCACCGGTCTGCTGCGCCGGCTCGAACCGGAGGAACTGGAGGGCGTCCTGGCGCACGAGCTGTCGCACGTCGCCCACCGGGACGTCGCGGTGATGACCATCGCCGGCTTCCTCGGCGTGCTCGCCGGGGCCATGACCCGGATCGCCGTGTACGGCGGGTTCATGGGCGGCAACCGCAACAGCAACGACCAGAACGCGGCCATCGCCGCGCTGATCATCCCGCTGGTGTCGATCGTCGTCTACGCGATCAGCTTCCTGCTCACCCGGCTGCTGTCCCGCTACCGCGAACTGGCCGCCGACCGGGCCGCCGCCCAGCTCACCGGCCGACCCAGCGCCCTCGCCTCGGCCCTCACCAAGGTCACCGGGCAGATCGCGGCCATCCCCACCGAGGACCTGCGCAAGTCCCAGCCCTACAACGCCTTCTACTTCGCCCCCGCGCTGAGCGCCAAGGAGACCGCCTCCCAGCTGCTCTCCACCCACCCGACGCTGGAGAAGCGGCTGGCCCAGCTGGCGAAGATCTCCGAGCAGCTCGGCCGCTGACCCTCCTTCCCGTTCGCGAAAGGACCGCCGTGGGATTCCTGGACGCCCTGTTCGGCCGCACCAAGCCCGTCAAGCCCGACCTCGACCAGCTGTTCGGCGTGCCGTCCGCCGCGCTCACCCTGGAGGCCGCGGCCGGGTTCCTCCCCACCGGGCTCGGCTCGGTCTGCTTCGCGGCCGTCGAGGGCGCGGCCTTCGTCCAGGTCGAACAGCAGGTCCGGGCCCTGCTGGACGCCGACACCGAACGCGGCGGCGTCCCGGTGGAGGCCTCCAAGGACGACTACGGCTACTCCTGGCTGCTCACCCGGCACACCCCCGAGGAACTCCCGGAACTGGTCAACGACCTGCACGCGGTCAACAGCGAGCTGGAGGCGAACGGCTTCGGCCCCCAGCTGCTCTGCTCCCTGGTCGGCTTCCGCAACGCGCAGGGCCAGTCGCTGGCCCTGGTCTACCTCTACAAGCGCGGCACCTTCTATCCCTTCGCCCCGATGCCCGGCGGCGGCGAACGGCGCAACAGCCCGCTGGAGCTCCAGGTCAACGCGACGCTGGGGAACGACCTGCGGCTGGAGAAGGACCTCAGCCGCTGGTTCCCGGTCTGGGGCGCGCCGGGCCTCTGACGCCCCGTCCGTAAAATCGCCCCCATGCGCAGCCACCAGTACGGACCCGACCTCACCCCGCCGTGGAAGAAGCAGGAGCCGGCACCCGAGGTGCCGGCCGAGCGGGACCTGGTGGTCGAGGAGGCCGCCACCGGCTACTGCGGGGCGGTGGTGCGGTGCGAGAAGACCGCGGAGGGGTTCACCGTCACCCTGGAGGACCGGTTCGGCAAGCAGCGGGTCTTCCCGCTGGTGCCGCGCGGCTTCCTGCTGGAGGGCAAGGCCGTCACCCTGGTGCGCCCGAGCGCCCCCGCCGCGCCCCGCACCCCCGCCCGCACCGCCTCGGGCTCCCTCGCCGTCCCCGGCGCCCGCGCCCGGGTCGCCCGGGAGTCCCGCATCTACGTCGAGGGCCGGCACGACGCCGAGCTGGTCGAGCGGGTCTGGGGCGACGACCTGCGCATCGAGGGCGTCGTCGTCGAGTACCTCCAGGGCATCGACGACCTCCCCGCGATCGTCGCCGACTTCGCCCCCGGCCCCGGCCGCCGCCTCGGCGTCCTGGTCGACCACCTGCTCCCGGGGACGAAGGAACACCGCATCGCCGCGCAGGTCACCGGCGAGTCCGTGCTGGTCGTCGGCCACCCCTACATCGACATCTGGCAGGCCGTGAAGCCCTCCTCCGTCGGCATCGCGGGCTGGCCCGCCGTCCCCCGGGGCGAGGACTGGAAGGAGGGCACCTGCCGCCGCCTCGGCTGGCCGGTGGACACCCCGGCGGCCTGGAAGCGGATCCTGTCGAAGGTGGACAGCTACCGGGACCTGGAGCCCGAACTCCTGGCGAAGGTGGAGGAGTTGATCGACTTCACGGCCCTTCCGGGTCAGGAGTAGGTCCGGAACTCCGAGGTGTCGAGCGTGACGCCCAGCAGGTCGAGCGGAATCTGCTCACCGAACTTGGTGGTCCGCTGAAGGACGTAGTCCGGCAGCCCCGAGGAAGCTGCCGGGCTCGGCTCGGTCAGCAGCACACAGACGGCCTTGATCGGATCGACGACAAGGTACGCCGGGATCCGCCCTTCGGCGTACAGCTCGCGCTTGGTCTGGTAATCACGCAGCACACTGGTCTTCGACACCACCTCGACCACCAGGGTGAGAAGAGGTGCAGGGACCAGGCGCCCATGACCCTCAGTGGTGTCCCGCTCGAACACGACCAGGTCCGGTTGGGGCTCGCTCGTCAAGCCGGGAAGATCGATGTCCTGTGTGGTCAAGCGGTGCCACCTCGCCCGGGGAAGCTGGTCCCGAATGGCTTCGACAATGATGTTGTGGACCATGTCCGGCCCGGCCGTCATCACGATTTCGCCCCTGATGAGCTCGGCCTTGAAGCCTTCAGGGACCTCCAGGTTCTCGAAGATCCCTGTCATCCGGTCATCGACGGCGGTCATCGCCCGCTCCCTCCGACGGCTGACACCACGTTAACGACAATCAGTCCACCAGGTCACGCACGACGGCGTCGGCCAGCAGGCGGCCCTGGAGGGTCAGGGTGGCGCGGCCCTGCCGGTAGGACTCCTCGGCGAGCAGGCCGTCGGCGAGGGCCTTGGCGGCGGCCCTGCGGCCCGCCTCGGCGAGGAGGTCGAGGGGGATGCCGTCGGCCAGGCGCAGTTCCAGCAGGATGCGCTCGACCCGGCGGTCCTCGTCCGACAGGACCTCGCGGCCAAGGGCCGGGGTGCGGCCCTCGGCGAGGGCCTGGGCGTAGGCGGCGGGGTGTTTGGCGTTCCACCAGCGGACGCCGCCGACGTGGCTGTGGGCGCCGGGGCCGGCGCCCCACCAGTCGGCGCCGGTCCAGTAGAGCTCGTTGTGGCGGCAGCGGCCCTCGGGGGTGGTGGCCCAGTTGGAGACCTCGTACCAGGAGTACCCGGCCGCGCTGAGCGCCCGTTCGGCGATGAGGTAGCGGTCGGCGTGCACGTCGTCGTCGATCATCGGCAGTTCGCCGCGCTTGACCCGGGCGGCCAGCTTGGTGCCGTCCTCGACGATCAGGGAGTACGCGGAGACGTGGTCGGGCCCGGCGCCGATCGCGGCGTCGAGGGAGGCCCGCCAGTCGTCGTCGGACTCGCCGGGGGTGCCGTAGATCAGGTCGAGGTTGACGTGCTCGAAGCCGGCCGTGCGGGCCTCGGCCACGCAGGCCTCGGGGCGGCCGGGGGTGTGGTGGCGGTCGAGCAGCCGCAGGACGTGCGGGCGGGCGCTCTGCATGCCGAAGGAGATCCGGTTGTAGCCGCCCTCGCGCAGCTCGGCGAGGTACGCCGGGTCGACGGACTCCGGGTTGGCCTCGGTGGTCACCTCGGCGTCCGGGGCGAGCCCGAACTCCTCGCGCAGCGCGGCGAGCATCTTCACCAGGTCGCGGGCGGGCAGCAGGGTGGGGGTGCCGCCGCCGAGGAACACCGTCCGCACGGGCAGGTCGACGTCGCCGAGGACCTTCCGGGCGTGCCGGATCTCGGCGACCACGTTGTCCGCGTAGGTCTCCTGCGAGGCGACCGCCCCGGAGGAGCGCAGTTCGGTGGCGGTGTAGGTGTTGAAGTCGCAGTAGCCGCAGCGGCTGGCGCAGTACGGCACGTGCAGGTAGAAGCCGAACGGCCGGTCGCCCAGCCCGGTCAGGGCGTGCGCGGGCAGGGAACCGTCGGACGGCACCGGTTCGCCGTCGGGGAGTGCGGAGGGCATGACCCCATTGTCCCGTACGACTCACCCGAACCGGTGAGCCGTACGGGAGGGGGCGGCTCAGGCCTCGTTGGCGCCCGCGTACATGGCGGCCACCGCGTCGGCGTAGGTCCGCTCGACCACCGGGCGCTTGATCTTCAGGCTCGGGGTGAGCTCGCCGTGCTCGATGTCGAGGTCGCGCGGCAGCAGGTGGAACTTCTTGATCGTCTGCCAGCGCTGGAGGTCGGCGTTGACCCGCTTGACGAAGCCCTCGATCAGCTGGTGCACGGCCGGGTCGGCGGCCAGCTCGGCGTAGCTCTTGCCGGCCAGGCCGCGCTCGGCGGCCCACGGCATCAGCACCGCCTCGTCCAGGCCGATCAGCGCGGTGCAGTAGTTTCGGCCGTTGCCGATCACCAGGATGTTGCTGACGAACGGGCAGACCGCCTTGAACTTGCCCTCGACCTCGCTGGGCGCCACGTACTTGCCGCCGGAGGTCTTGAACAGGTCCTTCTTGCGGTCGGTGATCCGCAGGAAGCCGTCGGGGCCGAGCTCGCCGATGTCCTCGGTGTGGAACCAGCCGTCCGGCTCCAGCACCTCGGCGGTCTTCTCCGGCAGGTTGTGGTAGCCGCGCATGACGCCGGGGCCGCGCAGCAGGATCTCGCCGTCCTCGGCGATCCGCACCTCGGTGCCGGGCAGCGGGCGGCCGACCGTGCCGATCCGGACGTCCTCCTTGCGGTTGACGCAGGAGCCGGCGCTGGTCTCGCTCAGCCCGTAGCCCTCCAGGATCGGCACCCCGGCACCGAGGAAGAAGTAGCCGATCTCGGGGGCGAGGGCGGCGCTGCCGGAGACGGCGCCGCGCAGCCGGCCGCCGAAGGCGGCGCGGATCTTCGCGTACACCAGCCTGTCGGCCAGCGCGTGCTGCAGCCGCAGGCCCAGCGGGGCGGTCCCGGTGCCGGTGGCGATCCGGCTCTCCTGGACGACCCGGGCGTGCTCGCGGGCGACCTTGGCGGCCCACAGGAAGATCTTGTACTTGGCGCCGCCCTCGGCCCGGGCCCGGCCGGCGATGCCGTTGTAGACCTTCTCGAAGATGCGCGGCGCCGAGGCCATGGTGGTCGGCCGGATGACCGGCAGGTTGTGGATGATCCGGTCGACCCGGCCGTCCACGGCCATCACGTGGCCGGTGGCGATCTGGCCGGAGATCAGCGTCTTGCCGAAGACGTGCGACAGCGGCAGCCACATGAACTGGACGTCGTCGGGGCCGAGCAGGCCGCTGGCCTCCTGGGCCTTGCCCTCGTACGCCCAGCAGTCGTGCACCAGGCGTACGCCCTTGGGGCGGCCGGTGGTGCCGGAGGTGTAGATGAGGGTGGCCAGCTGCTCCTTGTCGAGCCCGGCCACGGCCTTCTCGACCGCGTCCGGGTGCTGCTCCAGGTACTCGGTGCCGCGGCGCTCCAGCTCGGCGAGGGTGATCAGGTCCAGCCCCGCCGTCTGGAGCGTCTCCGGCTGGGGAGCCTCGGCGGGGGCGTCGAAGAGGATCACGGTGCGCAGCTCGGGCAGCTCGTCGATGTGCTCGACGGCCTTGGCCAGCTGGGCGGCGTTCTCGGCGAACATGGCCCGGGAGCCGGAGTTGGAGAGGATGAAGGCCGTCTCGTCGGCGTTGGTGCTCGGGTAGACGGTGGTGATGGCGGCGCCCGCGCACATGGCGCCGAGGTCGGTGAGGATCCACTCGACCCGGGTGGAGGAGGCCAGCGCGACCCGGTCCTCCGGCTGGATGCCGAGCGCCATCAGGCCGGCGGCCACCGCCTTGACCCGGACCGCGGTTTGCGCCCAGGTGAGCGAGCGCCACTGCTCGGCGCCCGGTGCGCCGTCGGCGGCGTACTCGTCCACCGTGGCGGGGTAGCGGTAGGCCTCGGCGTTCGGCGTCGCGGCGACGCGCTCCAGGAACAGATGGGCGACGGAGGCGGGACGCCCGGCGACGATGTCGGCACTGCCGGAGTCGATCAGGGACTGCGCGGAACTCAACGAGGACCTCCGGGGGCGGGTGGCCGTCTGAGGGATGGTCGCGGCGTCCGTGGGGGCGGCCGCCGGGCCCCGGTTAACACGGGTGGTACCGGTCAGTAACAAGGGCGTAGTCAGCAGCCTAGGGGGAAATCAGTCATTCCGTAAGGGGGCGGCCCCAGCTGGCACGGCCCCGCCGCGCCGGTGCCGGTCCTGCCGGGCGCGAACCGGGCCCCGATGGCAAAGGCCCGGCAAACCTCAGCCGGACAACCCCCTAATCGTCCGTGCGACGCCCCAGAACAACGAGAATTGGGGTGCGAACCCGACCGGCGAAGACAAGAGTGTGCCAGTGCTGATCAGACTGCTCCGGGCGTACCTGCGCCCATACTCCCGACCGATCACCCTGCTGGTGGCGCTCCAGCTGGTGTCCACCCTCGCGTCGCTCTACCTCCCCACGCTCAACGCCGACATCATCGACCAGGGCGTGGTCAAGGGCGACACGGGCTACATCCTGCGCCTGGGCTCCGTGATGATCGGCGTCACCCTCGTCCAGGCGCTGTGCTCGATTGGCGCCGTCTACTACGGCGCCCGCACGGCCATGGCCTTCGGCCGCGACCTGCGCGCCGCCGTCTTCGACCGGGTGCAGAGCTTCTCCTCCCGCGAGGTCGGCCAGTTCGGCGCGCCCTCGCTGATCACCCGCACCACCAACGACGTCCAGCAGGTCCAGATGCTGGCCCTGATGAGCTTCACCCTGATGGTCGCCGCACCGATCATGTGCGTCGGCGGCATCATCATGGCGCTCAACCAGGACGTCCCGCTGTCCGGCCTGCTGCTCGCCGTCATCCCCGCGCTCGGCGTGGTCGTCGTCCTGCTGGTCCGCGCCCTGCGGCCGAAGTTCCGCAGCATGCAGGTGAAGATCGACACCGTGAACCGGGTGCTGCGCGAGCAGATCACCGGCATCCGGGTCATCCGCGCCTTCGTCAAGGACGGCCACGAGCAGGAACGCTTCGCCGGGGCCAACGAGGACCTCACCCAGGTCGCCCGGCAGGTCGGCCGGCTGATGTCGGTGATGTTCCCGTCCGTCATGCTGGTCGTGAACGTCTCCAGCGTCGCGGTGCTCTGGTTCGGCGCCCACCGCATCGAGAGCGGCGGCATGGAGATCGGCGGGCTCACCGCTTTCCTCTCCTACCTGATGCAGATCCTGATGAGCGTCATGATGGCCACCTTCATGTTCATGATGGTGCCGCGCGCCGAGGTCTGCGCCGAACGCATCGAAGACGTCCTCGGCACCTCCTCCAGCGTCGTCCCGCCCGCCGCCCCGGTCACCGAGCTGCCGCGCCGCGGCAACCTCGAACTGCGCGAGGTCGACTTCCGCTACCCCGGCGCCGAGGCCTCCGTGCTGCGCGGCATCGACCTCACCGCCCGGCCCGGCGAGACCACCGCCATCATCGGCTCCACCGGCAGCGGCAAGTCCACCCTGCTCGGCCTCGTCCCCCGGCTCTTCGACGCCACCTCCGGCCAGGTCCTGCTCGACGGCGTGGACGTGCGCGAGCTCTCCCCCGACACGATCGCCGACAGCGTCGGCATCGTCCCGCAGAAGCCCTACCTGTTCACCGGGACCGTCGCCAGCAACCTCCGCTACGGCCGCCCCGACGCCACCGACGAGGAGCTCTGGCACGCCCTGGAGATCGCCCAGGCCAAGGACTTCGTCGAGAAGCTGGCCGAGGGCCTGGACGCCCCCATCGCCCAGGGCGGCAGCAACGTCTCCGGCGGCCAGCGCCAGCGCCTGGCCATCGCCCGGGCGCTCGTCCGGCGGCCCGACGTCTACCTCTTCGACGACTCCTTCTCCGCGCTCGACTACGCCACCGACGCCAGGCTGCGCAAGGCCCTCGCCCGCGAGACCGCGGACGCCACCGTCCTGATCGTCGCCCAGCGCGTGTCCACCATCCGCGACGCCGACCGGATCATCGTCCTCGACGAGGGCGCCGTCGTCGGCACCGGCACCCACCACGAACTGATGGCCGACAACCCGACGTACCGGGAGATCGTGCTCTCCCAGCTCACCGAGCAGGAGGCGGCGTGACCACCCCAGGAAGGCCCGCCGGGAAACCCTCCGGGCCGAACGCCGGACCGAACACCGGACCGAACGCCGGACAGCCCGCGGACGAGCTGCCCAGCGACTCCCAGGCCGCCGCCGCCCGCCGCGGACCGGCCGGCCCCGGCCGCTTCATGGGCGGCCAGGGCACCGAGAAGTCCATGGACTTCAAGGGCTCGGGCAAGCGCGTGCTCGGCCTGCTGCGCCCCGAACGCAACGTCCTGATCGGCGTCGTGCTGCTCGGCGTGCTCAGCGTCGGCTGCGCCGTCACCGGCCCCAAGATCCTCGGCGAGGCCACCGACCTGATCTTCGCCGGCGTCATCGGCGCCCGCTTCCAGCCGGGCACCTCCAAGGCCGAGGTCATCGCCGGACTGCGCGCCCACGGCGACGGCGGAATCGCCGACGTGCTCTCCGCCGTCGACTTCACCCCCGGCCTGGGCATGGACTTCGGCGCCATCGGCTCCGTCCTGCTCTGGGTGCTCGGCATCTACGTCGCCTCCGCCGTCTTCGGCATCGTCCAGGGCCGCCTGGCCACCAGGGCGATCCAGTCGGCCAGTTACCGGCTGCGCCAGGACGTCGAAGCCAAACTCGCCCGGCTGCCGCTCAGTTACTTCGACAAGCAGCCGCGCGGCGAGGTGCTCAGCCGGGTCACCAACGACATCGACAACATCGGCCAGTCGATGCAGCAGACCATGGGACAGATCGTCAACTCGCTGCTCACCGTGGTCGGTGTGCTCGCGATGATGTTCTGGATCTCCCCGCTCCTCGCCGCGATCGCCCTGGTCTCCGTGCCGCTCTCGGTGGTCGTCGCCGCCAAGGTCGGCAAGCGGGCGCAGCCGCAGTTCGTCCAGCAGTGGAAGTCCACCGGCCAACTCAACGCCCACATCGAGGAGATGTACACCGGCCACACGCTGGTCAAGGTGTTCGGCCGGCAGCGCGAGTCCGCCGAGACCTTCCGCGAGCACAACGAGGCGCTGTTCCACTCCAGCTTCCGCGCCCAGTTCATCTCCGGGATCATCCAGCCCGCGATGATGCTGATCGGCAACCTCCAGTACGTGCTGGTCGCGGTGGTCGGCGGCCTGCGGGTGGCCAGCGGCTCGCTGTCCATCGGCGACGTCCAGGCCTTCATCCAGTACTCCCGGCAGTTCAGCCAGCCGCTCACCCAGGTCGCCAGCATGGCCAACCTGGTGCAGTCCGGAGTCGCCTCCGCCGAGCGCGTCTTCGAACTGCTCGACGCCCCCGAGCAGAGCGCCGAGCCGGCCGTGCCCGAGAAGCCCGACACCGTCCACGGCCGGGTCGCCTTCCAGGACGTGGCCTTCCGCTACGACCCCGACAAGCCGCTCATCGACGACCTCTCGCTCAAGGTCGAACCCGGCCAGACCGTCGCCATCGTCGGCCCCACCGGCGCCGGCAAGACCACCCTGGTCAACCTGCTGATGCGGTTCTACGAGGTCAGCTCGGGCCGGATCACCCTCGACGGCACCGACATCGCCGCGATGTCCCGCGAGGACCTGCGCTCCGGCATCGGCATGGTCCTCCAGGACACCTGGCTGTTCGGCGGCACCATCGCCGACAACATCGCCTACGGCGCCCAGGGAGCCACCCGCGAGCAGGTCGTCGAGGCCGCGAAGGCCGCCCACGTCGACCGCTTCGTCCGCACCCTCCCCGACGGCTACGACACCGTCATCGACGACGAGGGCACCGGCGTCAGCGCCGGCGAGAAGCAGCTGATCACCATCGCCCGGGCCTTCCTCGCCCAGCCGTCGATCCTCGTCCTGGACGAGGCCACCAGCTCGGTCGACACCCGCACCGAGGTGCTCATCCAACGGGCCATGGCCCGGCTGCGCACCGGCCGCACCAGCTTCGTCATCGCCCACCGCCTCTCCACCATCCGGGACGCCGACGTCATCCTGGTGATGGAGAACGGCTCCATCGTGGAGCAGGGCTCGCACGACGAGCTGATTGCCGCCGACGGCGCCTACGCCCGGCTCTACCAGGCGCAGTTCGCGGAGGCCGTGGCCGAGGTGGACTGACGCGGACCCGCGTGACGGGCCGGGACGGGAGCACTCCGTCCCGGCCCGTCGCGTTCCGGCCCCTCGCGCTCCGGCCCGACGCTCCGCCCCCGCCCCGCGCGCCCCCGGACATCGCGGGGCGCGGCGGCCTTCGCTACGGTGACTCCCGTGACCGCCCAGCCCACGGCCCCCGGACCGGCCCCCGACGCCTTCGAGGCGAACCGCCACTACCTGGGCTCGGTCGCCTACCGGCTGCTCGGCTCCTTCGCCGACGCCGAGGACGTCCTCCAGGACGCCTGGCTGCGCTGGCAGGCCGCCGACCGCACCGCCGTCGCCGATCCGCGCGCCTTCCTGACCACCGTGGTCACCCGGCTCTGCTACGACCAGCTCGGCTCCGCCCGCAGCCGCCGCGAGGCCTACTACGGCGAGTGGCTGCCCGAGCCGTCCGTCTCCTACGCGAACGGCCCGGACTCCCCCGCCGAACTGGCCGAGCGCGGCGAGTCCGTCTCGCTCGCCCTGCTCACCGTGCTGGAGCAGCTCACCCCGGCCGAGCGGGCCGCCTTCGTCCTGCACGACGTCTTCGCGGTCGGCTTCGACGACATCGCCGCCTCCCTGGACCGCACCCCGGACGCCACCCGCCAGCTCGCCTCCCGGGCCCGCCGCCGGGTCAAGGACGGCGGTCGGCACGTCGGCGGCGCCGACCCGGCCGAACACCGGCGGGCCGTCGAGGCGTTCGCCTCCGCCAGCGCCCGGGGCGACATCCTCGGCCTGATGGAGGTCCTCGACCCGGACGTGATCTGGCACGCCGACGGCGGCGGCATCGTCCGCGCCGCCGCCCGCCCGGTGCGCGGCGCCGACCGGGTGGCCCGGCTGGTGGCCGGCCTGGTCGCCAAGTGGTTCACCCCCGACGTGGCGATGGAGCTCGCGGCCGTCAACGGCGAACCCGGCCTGGTCTGGTACGAGCGGAGCACCGGCGGCGTCGGCGGAGTGCTGGCCTTCGCCGTGGCCGACGGCCGGATCACCGAGGCCTTCGTCGTGGTCAACCCCGAGAAGCTCACCCGGATCGGCCCGGTCACCATCCCGTGACGCCCGGCCCCGCAGCTGTGACGCGGATCACCGTCACACCCTGACCGGCCGCGTCGTCCCCTTCCCGAACAGCGCTCCACCGGAGCGCTCCCGCAGGGAGGCGGACGAGATGAACAGCACCACCAACACCGGCCGGCGGATCGTCGTCCTGGGCGCCGGGTATGCCGGACTCACCGCGGCCAAGGGCGCCGGACGGCACCGCGCCGTCACCCTGGTCGCCCCCGAGGAGCGGCTGCTGCACCGCATCCGCCAGCACGAAACGGCGGCCGGCCGCGGCCGCGACTGGCCCGCCCTCACCGACCTCGCCCGCGGCAGCCGGATCGAGCACCGCCGGGCCCGGGCCGTCGAACTCGACCTGGCCGGGCACAAGGTCCTCCTCGACGACGGCAGCACCCTCGGCTACGACACCCTCGTCTACGCCCTCGGCAGCCGCACCGCCTGGCACGGCGTCCCCGGCGCCGCCGAGCACGCCCACCCGGTGGAGCGCGCCGCCGAGGTCCGCCGGCTGATCGCCGCGGCCGACCGCCCCGGCACCCTGGCCGTCGTCGGCGGCGGCGCCACCGGCATCGAACTGGCCACCGAACTCGCCGAGGCCCACCCCGACCGGCGGGTGCGGATCGTCGCGGCCGGCCGGGTCGGCGGCTCCTACTCGCCCAAGGGCCGCGCCCACATCCGGCGCGTCCTCGACCGGCTCGGCGTCGACGTCCACGAGGACGCCGCCGTCACCGAGGTCACCCCCGACGGCCTGCGCACCACCGCCGGCCCGATCGACGCCGGCCTCACCCTGTGGGCCGCCTCGCTGGAGCCCCACCCGCTGGCCGCCGAGGCCGGGCTCGCCGTGGACGAGCGCGGCCGGGCCCTGGTGGACGACCACCTGAGGTCGGTCTCGCACCGGGACGTCCACGTGGTCGGCGACGCCGCCGCGGTCACCGTCCCCGGTGTCGGCACCCTGCGGATGGGCTGCGCCACCGCGCTGCCGCAGGGCCAGTACGTGGGCCGGCTGCTCGACGGGCGCACCTCGGAACCGTTCGCGTTCAAGTACGTCGTGCAGTGCCTCAGCCTCGGCCGACGGGACGGGCTGCTCCAGCTGGTCCACCCGGACGACGCGATGAAGCCCACCGTGCTGACCGGCGCCGCGGGGCGGCTGGCCAAGGCCGGGATCGTCTCCGTCGTCCTCGGTGCGCTCAAGTAGCCGCCCGGGGACCCCGGAGGAGCGCGGCCGGGGAACGCGGAAGGGCCCGGGCGACTGCCCGGGCCCTTCCGCGTACCGCTCGCGGCTACGCCTACGCCTACTTCTTGTCCTTCGGCGTCTCGGCGTCGGTGGACAGCGCGGCGATGAAGGCCTCCTGCGGGACCTCCACGCTGCCGACCATCTTCATC
This sequence comes from Kitasatospora sp. NPDC096128, assembly GCF_040303105.1. Classification (NCBI taxonomy): domain Bacteria; kingdom Bacillati; phylum Actinomycetota; class Actinomycetes; order Kitasatosporales; family Streptomycetaceae; genus Kitasatospora; species Kitasatospora sp. NPDC096128. The sequence goes on from NZ_JBEOSP010000011.1 coordinate 69,548, forward strand.
CGCTTCTTGCCTTCCTTCTGCTTCTCCAGCAGCTTCCGCTTGCGGGAGATGTCACCGCCGTAGCACTTGGCGAGGACGTCCTTGCGGATCGCGCGGACCGTCTCACGGGCGATCACCCGGGAGCCGATGGCGGCCTGGATCGGCACCTCGAACTGCTGGCGGGGGATGAGCTTCTGCAGCTTGCCGGCCATCATCACGCCGTAGCCGTAGGCCTTGTCCTTGTGCACGATCGCGGAGAACGCGTCCACCGCGTCGCCGTGCAGCAGGATGTCGACCTTCACCAGCTGGGCGCTCTGCTCGCCGATGGGCTCGTAGTCGAGCGAGGCGTAGCCGCGGGTCTTGGACTTCAGCTGGTCGAAGAAGTCGAAGACGATCTCCGCGAGCGGCAGGGTGTAGCGCAGCTCGACCCGGTCCTCGGAGAGGTAGTCCATGCCCTGGAGGCTGCCGCGACGGGACTGGCAGAGCTCCATGATCGCGCCGACGAACTCGTTCGGCGCCAGGATGGTGCCGCGCACCACCGGCTCGAAGACGTCGGAGATCTTGCCGGTCGGGAACTCGCTCGGGTTGGTGACGGTGTGCTCGCTGCCGTCCTCCATCACCACCCGGTAGACCACGTTCGGGGCGGTGGAGATCAGGTCGAGGTTGAACTCGCGCTCCAGACGCTCCCGGATGATCTCCAGGTGCAGCAGGCCGAGGAAGCCGCAGCGGTAGCCGAAGCCGAGCGCGACCGAGGTCTCCGGCTCGTACACCAGGGCGGCGTCGTTGAGGCGCAGCTTGTCCAGCGCGTCGCGCAGCAGCGGGTAGTCCGAGCCGTCCAGCGGGTACAGGCCGGAGAACACCATCGGGCGCGGGTCCTTGTAGCCGCCGAGCGGCTCGGTGGCGCCCTTGTGCATCGAGGTGATGGTGTCACCGACCTTGGACTGCCGGACGTCCTTCACACCGGTGATGATGTAGCCCACCTCGCCGACGCCGAGGCCGTCGGCGACCTTCGGCTCGGGCGAGATGACGCCGATCTCCAGCAGCTCGTGGGTGGCGCCGGTGGACATCATCGCGATGCGCTCGCGCTTGGTGAGCTGGCCGTCCACGACACGGACGTAGGTGACCACGCCGCGGTAGGAGTCGTAGACCGAGTCGAAGATCATCGCGCGGGCCGGGGCGTCCTTGACGCCGACCGGGGCCGGGACGGTGTTGACGATGTGGTCCAGCAGGTCCTCGACGCCGAGACCGGTCTTGGCGCTGACCTGGAGCACGTCGGAGGGGTCGCAGCCGATGATGTGGGCGATCTCGGCGGCGTACTTCTCCGGCTGGGCGGCCGGCAGGTCGATCTTGTTGAGGACCGGGACGATCGTGAGGTCGTTCTCCAGCGCCAGGTACAGGTTGGCGAGGGTCTGCGCCTCGATGCCCTGGGCCGCGTCGACCACCAGGATGGTTCCCTCACAGGCCGCGAGGGAGCGGGACACCTCGTACGTGAAGTCCACGTGGCCGGGGGTGTCGATCATGTTGAGGATGTGCGTCGTCCCGGCGTCCGGCCCGGTCTTCGGGGCCCACGGGAGGCGGACCGCCTGCGACTTGATGGTGATGCCGCGCTCGCGCTCGATGTCCATCCGGTCGAGGTACTGGGCGCGCATCTGCCGCGGGTCGACGACGCCGGTGATCTGCAGCATCCGGTCTGCGAGCGTCGACTTGCCGTGGTCGATGTGGGCGATGATGCAGAAGTTGCGGATCAGCGCCGGGTCGGTACGGCTGGGCTCTGGCACATTGCTGGGGGTCGCGGGCACCTTGGTCCGATTCTCCGTTGGTCCGGGGCCGGGGGTGTCCGGATCATCGCTGACCGGCTATCCCGGGGACCGGACAGTCTCGTCCGATCGAAATAGTTCCTCCCATCTTCCCACGACCGCGAGCCGGAACGCCGTTCGGGCACCTCGCAGCCCTCCGCAGGGCGCCCCGAGGGGCTTCGCCCGGCCCTTCCACGCCCGGACGGACGGCGGCAGGATGGGCTGCCATGATCCTGGAAAGCGCCCTGCTCGACGTCCTGCCCGGCCGGGAGGACGAGTTCCGTGCTGGGCGCCTGATCCGCACCCGCCCCCGGCCGGGGGCGGGCCGCCGGTTTGGGGCGGGCGGCGGGCCCCTGGTAGCGTGGGCTGCTGCACCTGGCCTCGGCATGCCCTCTCAGCTGGTCCGACGGCCGCACGGTGCAGCCCTCCCCCAGCCTCCGGCCGGGGGGACCCCCAGTAACCATTCACAAGACTGAGGCTCCTTCGTGGCGAACATCAAGTCCCAGATCAAGCGCAACAAGACCAACGAGAAGGCGCGCCTGCGCAACAAGGCCGTCAAGTCCTCGCTGAAGACCGCTCTGCGCAAGGCCCGTGAGGCCGCTGCCGCCGGTGAGACCGAGAAGGCCGTCGTGCTGGCCCGCGCCGCCTCCAAGGCGCTGGACAAGGCCGTGAGCAAGGGCGTCATCCACGCCAACCAGGCCGCCAACAAGAAGTCGGCCATCACCAAGCGCGTCAACGCCGTCCAGGCCTGACGCCCCGGGGGCTCCGCCCCCACTGCCTCAGGGCGACCCGGCCCTCTACCCGGAACCCCGAGGCGTGCGAGATTCGCACCGCACGCGGCCTGCGTTCGCCACGCGGGTGCGGTGCACACGAGCTGTACGGCAGGCGCCGTGGTCAGCCTCTTTCAGGAGGCCGACCGCGGCGCCTGTCGCGTTCCCGGCCCGGCCGCTATGGTCGGTCAGTCGCGACCGGGGGTGCGGGGAGCACCTCCGGCGCCACTCCCGAGGGGGGAACTTCCATGACGACGCCGACGACGCCACCACCACCGTCCCCGGGCCCGAACGGGCCGGGCTACGGGTACCCGCGGCACACGCCCCCGCAGCACCCGCCCGGGTCGGCCGCGCCGGGTGCCGGTGGCTTCGGGCCGCCGCCCGGACTGCCCGCCGCACCGGGGCTGCCGACCACGCCGGGGCTGCCCGCCGGGCTGCCCGCCGGGCCGGGCGGCGGGGCGGGCGGCGGGGCGGCACCGCCCACGGGCGGAGGCCTGCGCCGCAACGCCGTCTGGGCCTTCGTCGGCGCGGCCCTCGCCTCGGCCGGCTGGGCCGCCGCGGTGCTGGCCATCCCGGGCATGGTCTCCGGCGACAGCGGCAGCTCGGCCCCGCGCAGCCTCGGCAGCTACCACGCATCGGACGACTTCTGCACCACCGGGAAGCCGAACAACCTGTTCAAGACCTACTCCCCCGACACCGCCTACCCGCCGACCCACCACACCGACCGCAACCCGGCGCTGGACAGCATGACCTGCTCGACGTCCCTCAAGCGGATCGGCGACACCGCCACCAGCGGCGAGTTCGCCAGCGTCTACCTGCACGCCGACCTGCACCGGGCGATCAACCCCGCACCGGAGTTCACCGCCGCCAAGGAGGCCTACCGGTCGCGGGGCTACCAGATCACCGACATCCCGGGCCTCGGCGAGGACGCGTACTTCGACTACAAGGACGACCCGGGTCTTTCGGACAAGAGCTGGCACAACATCAGCGCCGAGGTGCAGGTGCGCGACGGCGGGATGACCTACTACATCTCCTGGTCCGGCAGTTACACCGAGGGCAAGGGCAAGCCGATGTCCAAGGAGGACCTCCGGACGGCCCTGCAGGCCGACGCGGGGGACGCCATCCGCGCGATGCGCAAGTAGCCGGTCAGGGCGCGGGGAAGTTCCGTACGGCGAGGATCAGCGCGTGGAAGCCCAGCGCGTCGGGGCCCAGTACGCGAGGGCTCAGTACGCGGGCCGGGAGCCGGCCCGGGCGGCCTTGGCGACGGCCACCACCGCCCGCTCCAGGGCGAAGGCCGGGTCGGCCGAACCGCCCTTGACGGCGGCATCGGCCTGGGCGATCGCGGTCAGCGCCGTGGCCACCGCGTCGCCCGTCCAGCCGCGCATCTGCTGGCGGACCCGGTCGACCTTCCACGGCGGCATGCCCAACTCGCGGGCCAGATCGGCCGGGCGCATGTTCCGCCCGGTCGTCGCCAGCCGCCCGATGCTGCGCACGCCGGAGGCCAGCGCGTAGGTGATGCCGGTCGGCGGCTGGCCGACGGCCAGCGCCCAGCGCAGCCGCTCCAGCGCCTCGGCCGCCCGGCCGGTGACCGCCAGGTCGGCCACCTCGAAGCCCGTCGCCTCGGCCCGGCCGCTGTAGTAGCGGGCCACCACGGTCTCGTCGATCGTGCCCTCGACGTCCGAGGTCAGCTGGCTGCACGCGGCGGCCAGCTCGCGCAGGTCGCTGCCGAGCGAGTCCAGCAGCGCCTGGCAGGCCTCCGGAGTCGCGGAGCGGCCCAGCGTGCGGAACTCGCCCTTGACGAAGGCCAGCCGCTCGCCCGCCTTGGCCAGCTTGGGGCAGGCCACCTCGCGCCCGCCCGCCTTGCGCCCGGCGTCCAGCAGGCCCTTGCCCTTGGCCCCGCCGGCATGCACCAGGACCATGATCACCTCTTCGGCCGGCGCCTCGATGTACGCCTTGACCTCCTTCACCGACTCGGCGGAGAGGTCCTGCGCGGCCCGGACCACGATCACCTTGCGCTCGGCGAACAGCGAGGGCGTGGTCAGCTCGGCCAGACTGCCGGGCTGCAGCCCGCCGGGCGGGATGTCCCGCACGTCGGTGTCCGGATCCGCCGCCTTCGCCGCGGCCACCACCTGGGCGACCGCACGGTCCAGCAGCAGCTCCTCCTGGCCGACCGCGAGGGTCAGCGGGGCGAGCAGGTCGTCGGGTGCACTCTTCCTGGCCATCGCCTACCAGCATCCCACGCGCCGCGGACACTCCCGCCCGTACGGCCGGGGGGGTGGGAGCCGGGGCCGGGGCGGGGGCGGGAGCAGGGGACGGGGGCGGCGCTCGGTGAAGGGCGACCGCCCTGCGGGGGTGCCCGGCCCGACCTGGAGAATGGTTCGGTGACCGAGAACCACACCCACCACCTCCCGGACGTCGACGACCCGTACGTCCGCCAGCTGCTCGTCCTGCCCGACCGCGACACCGCCGACGAGGCCGCCGAGGAGCTCTCCGCCGCCCACCCCGACCTCGGCGAACTGGAGGTCGTCCGCGACGCGCTGGCCGGCGAGGACGACGCCGAGGACGCCCAGTGGCTCGTCGTCCTCGACCCCCCGTCCGACGGCTGGACCCCCGCCCTGCTCCGGGCCCTCGACACCCTCGCGGCCTCCTACGAGGGCTGGCGCGAGGAGGCCTGACCCGGTCGTCGCCCGCCCCCGTCGCCCTCCGCGGCCACTGCTGCGGCCACTGCTGTGGCCACTGCTGTGGCCATTGCTGTGGCCATTGCTGTGGTCAGTCCGGGAGCACCCAGTCCGGCCGCCAGCTCCCCGGGGCGTCGTGGGCGGGCGTGGTGGCGGCGAGGTGGGCCCGGAGGGTGGCCAGCGCGGGGTGGGGGTTGTCCCGGTGCCACAGCAGCGAGTGCGGGTAGACGAGCGTCGGGTCGGTCACCGGGATCCGGCGCAGGCCGTACCCGGCGGGCCAGACCTGGCGGGTGCGCTCGCTCATGAAGGTGGCCAGGGCCGGGGTGTCGGCGACGGTGTCCAGGAGCGCGTCGGAGCCGAAGTTGGGGCCGGTCGCCTCGATGGTGAGGCCGAACTCGGCGACCAGGTCGTCGTAGTAGGCGGCCCACTCGGTGCCGGGGGCGATGCCGGGCATCCAGATCCGGTGGCCGACCAACTGGGAGACGCTCACCGAACGGGCGCCCGCCAGCGCGTGGGCGGGGCCGGTGAGGAGCTGCAGCGGCTCGTCGAGCACCCGGACGGACTCGATGTCCTCGGGGAAGGGCCGGCCGGGCGCGGCGACGGCGCGGAAGGAGGCGTCGATCGCCCCCGAGCGGATCGCGGTGACGGCCGCCTCGACGTCGAACAGCATCACCACGTCGAGCTCGATCCCCGGGTGCGCGCGGTGGAAGTCGCGCATCAGGCCCGACCCGGCGCCGCGCGAGGCGATGATGTCGACCCGCAGCGGCCGGCGGCCCGTCCGCACCGAGGCGACCGCGCGCTCGGCGGCGCGCAGCAGTTCGCGCGCGTGCGGCAGGAACGCCTGTCCGTCGATGGTCAGTTCGGCGCCGCGCGGGGTGCGGGTGAACAGCCTCACCCCGAGGTCGCGCTCCAGGACGGCGATGCGTTTGGAGACCGCCTGCTGGGTGACCGACAGATCGACGGCGGCCTTCTGGAACTGGCCGGCTTCGGCGGCGGCGGCAAAGGTGCGTACGGCTTCGAGGTCCACGTCGGCCCACCTTAGAGAACAACGGACGGTTGTACCCGGCGGGCGGATCGGTTGTTTGACCTGCGATTGTGCCGCTCGGTTAGCTCTCCCCGGTCAACGTCGGTTTGTTCGAACGGGATGCCGAGGGAGTGCGCCGGACATGGTGGGCACGCGGGACGCAGCAGGTGCGGCAGGCGCTGCGGGCAGGTCCGGCAGGAGGCGGCTGGGGCCGCGGTTCGGCTGGCTGTGGGCGGCGTACGCGGTCAGCGCGTACGGGTCCGGACTGGGGTTCGGGGCGCTGCCGCTGCTCGCCGTGCTGGTGCTGCACGCCGGACCCGCCGAGGTGTCCGCGCTGTCCGCGGTGGGCCCCGCGATGGGCGCGCTGATCGCGCTGCCGCTCGCCCCCTGGGTGGAGTTCCGACGCAAGCGCCCGGTGATGATCGCCATGGACCTGGCCCGGTTCGCGGCCATGGCGACGATCCCCCTCGCCTACGCCTTCGGGCGGCTCGGCTTCGTCCAGCTGCTGGCGGTCTCGGCCGTCGTCGCCGCGGCCAAGATCGCGTTCAACGCGGCCGCCGGCGCCCACCTCAAGGCCCTCGTCCGGCCCGAGGACCTGCTGGTGGCCAACGCCCGCTTCGAGTCCACGAACTGGATCTCCATCGCGATCGGACCCCCGCTCGGCGGGGCTGCCATCGGCCTGTTCGGACCGGTCACCACCGTGGTCGCCGACGCACTCAGCTACCTGCTCTCCGCACTCGGCATCAGCGCCGTCCGCGGCCGGGAGGAGGCACCGGCACCGCAGCCGACCGGCCGGACCCCGGTGCGGGCCGGCGCCGTCCTGGACGGCTGGCGGCACATCCTCGGCGACCCCGACCTGCGGCCGCTCTACCTCAACAACCTGCTCGTCTCCGGACTGATCATGGCCACCGAACCGCTGCTGGCCGTCCTCATGCTGCGCCAACTCCAGTTCCCGCCCTGGCAGTACGGCCTCGCCTTCGCCGCCCCCTGCCTCGGCGGACTCATCGGCTCCCGGCTCGCCCAGCGCGTCGTGACCCGCTACGGCCGCCGCCGGGTCTTCCGGACCGTCGGCACCCTGCGCGCCGTATGGCTGATCGGCCTGGTCCTGGTCCGCCCCGGCGCCATCGGCCTGATCACCGTGATGACCGTCGAGCTGGCCATCATCATCAACATGAGCCTCTACACCCCGGTGCTCGCCACCCACCGGCTCGAACGCACGCCCAAGCACCTCCTCGCCCGCACCCTGTCCGCCTGGTCCATCGGCCAGCAGGCCGCCATCGCCGTCTGCACCGCGCTCGGCGGCCTCCTCGCCGACACCACCGGCCCGCGCCCCGCACTCGCCGTCGCGGGCCTGCTCATCCTGGCCACCCCGCTGCTGCTCCCGCGAGGCGACCAGGAGCCCGCGCCGCACGAGCCGGAGCCGCACGGGCCCGCGCCGCACGGGCCGGAGCCGTCCCCCAGCCACTCCTGACCCCCCGGAAACCGTTGCCTCGCCTGGAGGACACCCGCATGAGCACCGCCCTGCTCGTCCTGGACTGCCAACCCGCGGTCCTGGCCGCCCTGCCCGACCCCGGGGCCCGCGAGACCCTGCTCCGCCGGGTCCTCCCCTCCCGGGCCCACCTCGTCGACACCGCCGGACTGCCCGCCCTGCTCCGGGCCGGCTGAACCGGTACAGCGGTGGCGGCGGCCCCGCGCTGGGTACAGAACCGCCGGACGTCGGTGACACATGGATCTCCGACTACGACGGAGTCCTGTCACGCCCTCTTCGCAGCAACAGCAGTCTCGGAGGGCTTCGTCGGGGCAGTGCCCGGACCACCCCTGATCACCCCTCACGGCCCGTGCCCCCGGCCAGAACCGAACCACCGGAATCCGCGAGCCCTACCCAATTCGGGTGAAGGTCCGTCCACCCACCGATCGGACGGCGACAGGGCGCCCTACCCTCGGTGACGCCCCGTCGCCGCCCCTGTGCGCGATCCGGGCGAAGCCGCGGGATCCGTCGATTCGGAAGGCCACCGACACCATGACACCCTCATCGGGCGGACACGACGAGAGGACCGGCGGGCCCTCCCGCCGCCAACTCCTCAAGATCGGCATCGGCGTCGCCGTCGGGGCGGGAGCCGTCGCTTCCGGCGCTCCCGCCGCGCTCGCCAACGGCCCGTACGACCCGGCCAGTCCGACGATCGCCACCAAGCTGAAGAACCTCAGCGGCCCGGTCGAGACCGGGCCGGTCGGCGCTCCGTGGACCGACCTCGGCATCCCCGTCCAGTGCCCGGACGGCACCATGCTCTTCGTCTGCGGCGACACCTTCGACGGCGACCAGGTCTTCACCGGCCAGTGGAACGCCCCGGTCGGCCTGCGCTCCAGCAGCGCGGACCTGAACAACCTGCGCATCGACGGCATCGTCCGAGGCGCCTACGGCATCAGCCTCGTCGACGAGCCGCACACCCCGGTCGGCGACACCGCGCACACGACCGCGATCCCTTCCGACGCCTTCGTCGTCGACGGCGTGATGTACATGCCCCTCATGCGCGGCGTCATCTACGACACCCACCACACCGACTTCTGGCGCTCCACCGACAACGGCCAGACCTGGGAGTACCTGTGCCAGTGGCCGGGTGACCTGCACGGCGGCCAGTTCCAGCAGAAGACCTACGCCGTGGCCGACGACGGCTACTGCTACGTGCTGTCCACGGTCTTCAACCGCGACGTGGAATCGGGGATGCTGCTGCACCGGGTACGGAAGGAGAGCCTGGGCACCCCGGACGCCTACGAGCCCTGGGGCTACGCCGACGGCACCTGGCAGTGGAACGCCCCCGCCCCGACGACCGTCTTCGGCACTCGCAAGTGGGGGGAGATCTGCTTCCGTGCCATGGACGGAAAGTACGTCCTCACCTGGCTGAACACGGACCCGCTGTCGATCAGGGCGATGGTCTTCGCCCTCCCGACCTCGGATCTGACCAGGACCCTGGAGCAGGCCATGATCCTCCCCTGCGCCCCGGGACAGGAGACCGCCAACTTCGTCGCCAGCCCCTACGGCGGCTTCGTCATCCCCGGCTCGACCTTCGGCAACTTCCACATCGTCGTCAGCCAGTGGTACGACCTGACGAACTACCGGATCATGCAGTACCGGATCAACATGCTGTCCTGATCCCCGAAGCCTTGCCACTTGCCCCGACTTCCCTGACCCGCGGGCGCATTGGCCCGGCGGCGCACTCCGGGCCTGCCCGGAGCGCGCCGCAATCCCTTTCCCCGGGGCCCCCGCCCCCTCCCACCCTCCCTCCACCTCCCCCACCCCTACCCCCTGCCCACCCCACACCGTGGAGAGAAAGAGGAGAGCAGGCGTCACCCGGGCGGGGCGCGGGGACCACGCGTCGGGCGGCCCGATGAGGAGTGCCCGCCGCCCGTGCCATGGGCGGGCTGGGCATGGACGGCGACAGCGAGGGCGGACGGGGAATCGCCGGTCACGGCGATGTCCCCGACCCGGTCGGTACGCAGCACCGTGGCCCCCAGCGCACGCAGGTGGTCGACCGTACGGGGCGACGGATGCCCGTACGGATTGCCCTCCCCGCAGGAGATCAGGGCGAGCCGGGGCCGCAGGGCGGCGTGCCAGACCTCGTGCATGTCGACGGTGAGGGCGTAACCGGCGAAGGGGTCGTCGGCGACGAGGGTGGCCCAGTCGGCCCAGGCCGTCACCAGCAGGGCGATGTGGTCGGCACTGAACTTGGGGTTCTCCTTGGCGACGTCGTCGGCGAGGTCGGCCGCGAACTCGGAGAACTCGCCGGCCAGCAGCTCGGCGCCGCGCGACCTGGTCAGGGTGTCGCTCATGGTGCTCCTCCTTGATCTCCTGTTTCGGGTGGTGCCGGGGCCCGTTCCCGGCCGCCATGCGCGCGTGCGGCGGCCGGGCCGGGAGTCTGTGGGTGTGCCGTGTGGCCGGTGCTGTCAGGGGCGGCCGAGGGCGCGGAAGGTCCAGCCGGCCTCGCGCCAGCGGTTCGCGTTGAGGGTGCCGCGAGCGTCGATGACCTTCGCGACGGCGATGTGTCGGGCGAGGTCTTCCGGGTCGGCGTCGGAGTACTGGGGCCAGTCGGTCAGATGCAGCAGCAGGCCGGCGCCGGTGACGGCCTGGGCCGGGTCGTCGGCATAGTCGAGCTGGGGATAGGCCCTGCGGGCGTTCTCCATCGCGGCGGGGTCATGGACGGTGACCTCGGCGCCGGACCGCTGGAGGGCGTCGGCGACGGCGAGGGCCGGGGAGTCGCGGATGTCATCGGTGTGAGCCTTGAAGGCAGCGCCCCAGACGGCGATCCGCTTGCCGACCATGGTGCCGCCGAGCGCTTCGCGGGCGAGCTCGACGGTGTGCTCGCGCCGGCGCCGGTTGATCGCCGCGACCTGGCGGAGCAGGCCGGTGTCGGCGCCGAGCTCCTCGGCGCGGTGGGTGAACCCGGCCAGGTCCTTGGGCAGGCAGCCGCCGCCGAACCCGAGGCCGGGCCGCATGCCCTTCGCGCCGATCCGGTGGTCATAGCCCAGGGCCAGGGCGACCTGCTGGACGTCGGCGCCGCTCTTCTCGCAGAGTTCCGCCATGGCGTTGATGAAGGAGATCTTGGTGGCGAGGAAGGCATTCGCGGCGCCCTTGATCAGCTCGGAGGTCGCGATGTCGGTGACGATCAGCGGGGAGCCGGTGGCCAGGATGTCGGCATAGACGGTCCGGAAGACGGCCTCGCTGCTGGTGTCGCCGTCCTCGATGCCAAGCACGATCCGGTCCGGCTCCAGGGTGTCCAGGACGGCGAAGGACTCGCGCAGGAACTCCGGTGACCAGGCCAGACGGGCGCTCGCCCCGGCCGGGATGTGCTCGTCGAGGGTCTGCCGCAGCTTTGCGACGGTGCCGACGGGGACGGTGGACTTGCCGATGATCAGCGCGCCGTCACCGAGCCGCGGTGCCAGCTGGCGGACAGCGGTGTGGAGGTGGGTGAGGTCGTAGGCGCCGCTGCCGTGCTGCTGCGGGGTGCCGACGCCCAGGAAGTGGACGTCGGCGAAGGCGGCGGCCTCCGCGTAGGAGGCGGTGAACCTGAGCTGGCCGGCGGCGGTGTGCTTGGCGAGCAGGTCGTCCAGGCCGCGTTCGACGAACGGGGCCTGGCCCTTGTTCAGGGCGTCGACCTTGTCGGTGTCGGTGTCCATGCCGAGGACCTGGTGGCCGAGCTCGGCCATCGCGGCGGCGTGGGTCGCGCCGAGGTAACCGCAGCCGATCACGGTGAGCTTCACGAACGTGTCCTTCCAAGGGGGCGGGATGCCGCCCGGCCAGGCGCCCCGCCCCCCTTGAGGACAGAGGTGTCAGGCGCCCGGCTGGGCGGCGAGATAGCGGTGGATGCCGTCGCGGATGAACGGCGGGATGGTCAGAACGGTCAGGTGCTCGGGAGCGAAGAACTGGAGCTTGACGCCCTCGGCCAGCGGCAGCGCGCTCTCATCGCCGTCCCAGAAGGCCTCGAAGAACGTGATGATCTGTCCGGAGCCGTGCTCGTCGGGGATGTCGAAGAGCTGGCGGAGGTTGTCGACGCCGAGGCCGGCTTCCTCTTCGAGCTCGCGGTCGATCGCCAGAAGCGGAGGCTCGCCGGGGTCGCAGCCGCCGCCGAGCAGGCTCCAGTGGCCGGGCCAGGCGATGCCTGGGATGTCGTCCCGCAGGTGCAGCAGGAGCTCGCCACGCCAGTTGGTGATGATCGCGACGGCGCCCCGGGGCTGGGCGGCGGACGGGTTCTGGGGAAGGATGTCCATCCGCTCACCGTAGTGAGCCGACGGGTCGTCATGCGGCAGCCGCCAGTGCGTGGTCGGAGAACCAGGCCGCGGCCATCAGGGCCTGCATCCGGGTGCGGTCGAACCGGCCGCCGGGCTTGAGCCCGCCGGCCAGCAGCGGCTGCAGCCCGCGCGGGGCCTGGTCGAGCGCCGAGCTGATCTGGGCGGTCGCCCAGGGCTCCAGCGGGCCGGAGAGCCAGCTCGGGACCGGGGAGGCGAAGCCGAGCTTGTCCCGGCTGCCCCAGACCTCCCGGGGCAGGCCGAGGGCCTTCGCGGCGTCCCGCAGGATCCGCTTCCCGGCCGCCGGGTCGGCGATCTTGTGCTCGATGGGAAGCCGGTAGGAGAACTCGACCAGGTCCCTCGCCAGGAACGGCGAGCGCCGCTCCAGCGCGAAGGCGGAGGCCAGCTTGTCCGAGGTCATCACCAGCGGGCGCCAAGCCGTGGCCAGGTCCGCCAGCGTCAGGCCCCGCGCCAGGTCCCCGTCGGCCCGGGCCAGGGCGTCGGCGACCAGCTCGCGGAGCCGCCCGTCCGGGTCCTGCCCGCGCAGGATCAGCTTCACGATCGCCTCGGCCGGCTCCACCGGCCCATCCGCCTCATTCAGGAGCTTGGAGGCCAGCGGCCGGTAGGCCTCCAGCCCGGCGCCCAGCACGGCCTCCGGGCCGAAGAGGACGAGCGCGTGGCGGACGTAGCCCATCAGGAACTCGTCCGGCCCCAGCCCGCCGACGACGACGCGGATGCCGCGCTCGGCGACTGCCCGGTAGGCCATGTGCTCGGAGAACGTGGATGCGTTGCCCATCGGGTAGTCCAGCGCGCGCATGATCTCCGGCAGCGTGCGGGCGAAGTCGGCGGCGGTCGGCTCGATGACGACCAGCTCGGCGCCGACGTCCCGGGCGACGCCAGCCGCGGTCGCGGACTCGTCCAGGCGGTCCTGGCCGGGGTAGCGGACCGTGACGCAGACCTGCGGGCGCATCAGGTAGGCCAGCACCGAGGAGTCCAGGCCGCCGGACAGCAGCAGCGCGAAGTCCGAGCCGGGCGCCCGCATCGGGATCCGGTCGGCCAGCAGGGTCGAGAACCGGGCCAGCGCGGTCGCGTAGTCGCCCTGCCAGGGCTCCAGGCCCTCCAGGGTCCACCAGGTTCGCTGGACGAGCGAGCCGGTGGCGACGTCGAAGGCCAGCAGTCCGGCCGGCGGGAGGAGCTGGATGCCCTGGAAGGGGGTGTCGGCGCCGGTCGGCGTCTCGATGCTGAGCATCTCCGGGCGGACGACCAGCGGGGCGGTGCCGTAGCCGGTCAGGGTGGTGACCTCAGAGGCGAACGCGAGCCGGCCGCCGTCCAGGCGCCAGTAGAGGGGCTTCTCGCCGAGCCGGTCCCGGGCCAGGAACAGCTGGCCCTCGCGCGGGTCGTAGGCGGCGAGGGCGAACATGCCGTCCAGGCCGGCGAGGCAGCCGGGGCCGAGCTTGGCCCAGGCCCGCAGGACCAGGTGGGCGTCGGTCTCGCCGGGCTCCAGCGGGATGCCCCAGGCCGCGGCGACCTGCCGGTAGTTGTAGATCTCGCCGTTGAAGGTGAGGGCGATGCCGCTAGCCGGGTCCTGGTAGGGGCCGGGCCGGGCGGCGGTGTCGACGATCAGCAGGGTGCTCATGGACAGCACCGCCCGGCCGTCGGCCGAGGTGAGGTGCCGGGTGCCGTCCGGGCCGCGGTGGTGCTGAGCGAGCCCCATCGCGGCGACGGTGGTCTGGTGGCGGACGGCGTCGGCGCCGGCCAGTCCTGCGATTCCGCACATCTGGTTGTCACCCCCGAGCGTGAATCGGTGGTGGCCCCCGCCGGGAGGTGATTCCCCAGGTCCCGGCGGAGGCCCGGAACACCAGGCAACCGTCTGGCGGCAGGTCGGGGCAGGGCTCGCAGGGGGGCTCACAACTCGCGAAAGCGGTTCACCGCGAGCGGCGAAGGCAATACCCTCGGTGATCCGGCCTCGGTGCCGGATGTACGACTTCTCGTGCCCAGTCGCGTACGACTTCCGCGCAGAGCCGCGCGGACCGATTGAGGGGGACGCTGTGGCGTCGACCACCCGCCGGGCCAAGCCGCCGAACGAGGCTCTGGCCCGGATGATCGAAAAGTGTGAGGGAGCCAGCCATAAATCGCTGGCCCTGCGCGTGAACCAGCTGGCCGGCGAGACCGGGCTGACCACCACATATACGCATACCTCGGTCGCGAACTGGTGCCGCCGGGGCATGGTCCCGGACTGGCCGGTGCCCAAGCTGCTGGCCCAGGCGATCGGCGAACGGCTCGGCCGGCCAGTGCAGTTGGCGGAGATCGGTATGGCGGATGCCGAGACGCCGGACGCCGCGGTGGGGTTGGATTTCCCGCGAGACCCCGCCGACGCCGTGCGCGTCGCCACTTCGTTCTGGAGCTCCGTGAACCGCCGCGACTTCCTCACCGGAACGGGCTTCGCCGTCTCCGCGTTCACCACCCCGGTCACCCGCTGGCTGGTCACCCCCGCCGACGGCGACGCCGCCCACCGCGGCCGCGGCCGGGTCGGCACCGCCGACATCGCCGACATCGCCGAACTGCGGGACGCCGCCGCCGACGCCCGGCGGTGGGACTCGAAATATGGCGGCGGGAACTGGAAGGCCAACTCGGTGACGGCCTGCCTGCAGGAACGGGCGGTGCCCCTGCTGAACGGCTCGTTCAGCGACGACGTGGGCCGCGAGCTGTTCTCGGTGACCGCCGAGCTGTCCCGCCTGGCCGGCTGGACCGCCTTCGACGTCGGCCAGCACGACGCCGCCCAGCGGCACTTCATCCAGGCCCTCCGCCTCGCCCGGGCCGGCGGCGACGTCGAGCTCGGCTGCTATGTCCTGACAACCATGGCGATGCAGACCCTGCTGCGGGGCTTCGCCAGCGAGGCCATCGACATGACCCAGGGCGCCTTCGAGCGGTCCAAGGGCCATGCCGCCCCCAGGGTGCTGGCCTTCACCAAGCTCATCGAGGCCCGGGCCCACGCCCGCGACAACAACGCCAAGGCCGCCTCGGCCGCACTCACCGTCTCCGAGAACCTGCTCGACCAGGCACGCGACGGCGCCGGGGAACCGGCCTGGATCGACTTCTATCACCACGCCCGGCTCTCGGCCGACGCCGCCGAGGTCTTCCGCGACCTGAAGAACCCCAAGGCCGCGCTGGCCTGGAACGCGCAGGCCGCCGCCATGCCCACCGGGGTGTTCACCCGCTCCGTCGGCATGCGGCTCGCCATCGTCGGGACCGCCCACCTCCAAGGCCGCGACCTCGACCAGGGCCTCGCACTCGGCAACCAGGCCATCGACATCCTCGCCCGCGTCCAGTCCAGCCGGGCCCTGGACTACGTCCGCGAGTTCAACGCCGCCCTCACCCCCTGGCGCCGGGAGACCGCTGTCCGCGACTTCCTCCACCGGACCCGGGCGGAACTGGGGATCGCCGCCTGACTCGTGCTGCTGCAGGCCATCCGCGGCGGGCGGCAAACGGTCGGGCCTCGAACGGTTCGCCCTGTTGTCCGGCGGCTTGTCGGCCCCTGTCCGTAGGGTGGTCGCGCGACCCGCGGAACAGCAACAAGGAGTGGGGACATGGCAGTTGAGCGGATCTGGCTGGACGTTCCGTTCGCGGAGAAGGACGAGGCCAAGGCGCCCGGCGCCCGGTGGGACCAGTTCTTCCGACGCTGGTATGCCCCCAGGCCGGGCATGACCAGCCTGGAGCGGTGGGTGCCGGTCTCGGAGATCCCGTCGCTCTTGCCAGGGGAGGACCGCTCGCTCGGCAGCAGCCTGTTCGTCGACCTGGTGCCCGACAGCTGCTGGTTCACCAACGTGCGGTCGTGCGTCTCCTCGAAAGACTGGGACCGCCTGCGGCGGGTGATCTGCATGAGGGCCGGGAAGCGGTGCGAGGCCTGCGGTGCGGGCGAGGACCGGGAAACGGAGCGGTGGCTGGAAGTCCACGAACGATGGACTTATGACGAGTCCCACCAGGTCCAGACCCTGAAGCGTCTGATCTGCCTGTGCTCCGACTGTCACACCGTCACGCACTTCGGCTTCGCCCAGGTCAGGGGGCTCGACGCGCAGGCCCGCGCCCACCTGATCAAGGTCACCGGCATGACGCCCGTCGAGGCCGACCAGCACATCAAGCGGGCCTTCGACGTGTGGCGAGCGCGCTCTCGGCTCACGAGGACGCTCGACCTCAGCATGCTCACCAACATCGGGATCACCGTGGCTCCGCCGCCGGACGCGGATGCCCGGGCCGGTGTCGCTCAGGAGACCTTGCGCGCGAAGGCAGCCGGGGCGTCCAGCAGTGTCCCCCGACAGCAAAGGCCCGATGACCGGGCCCAGACCCGCCGCGGCCGGTAAAGAGTGCGGGCCGCCCGGGGCCCGGTCCAGTAGCGGCACGGACGAGGAAGATCCACGACCCCGTACGTGACACGCTGACAGCTCGGTCACACGTCCGCCACCGGGCGCCCGATCTTGCGGGCGAAGGCAGCAAGCCACTCGAGGTCCAGCGAAGGCTCGATCGCCAGGGCCGCCCAGCGCGGTAGCGGCTCGCTCGCCAGGAACGCGGCAACGGCATCGCGATCGACGGATCGTTCGTGGTAGTCCTCGGCATCCCTGCTGACGGTCTCCACCCTGCCGTCCGCGAGCACACCGAGCAGCTGACCCGCTCCGTCGGACTCACCCTCGGCGAACACCACCGGCCCGCACTGCCACGCGGCGGCGCCGGCCTCGCGCCATGCGCACACCGTCGCCTCGAAGAACCCGTCGTCGGACTGCAGCTCCGGGTCTGCCGCATAGTGCGCCAACCCTGCCGGAAGGCCGTCCAGCAACCCAGGCCAGTGCGCTCCGGGCCGCTTCCGCGCGACATCGCTCTCGTAGCAGTAGCCGTAGAGGAGGACCCCGGCCGGATCGAAGACGATCCCGTACAGATCGCCGGAGCCGTCCTCCATCGTGGCCAGGTCCACCCCTGGGCGCCAATTCGACTGATAGTCAAGCCTCTCAGCCTGGCAGACGCTTTCGGTGAGAAGGATGTCGAGCAGCTTCAGCGACCGGCAGCGGGCCCGCAGGACCTCCGGCTCGGGCAGCCTGGACACCAATCCGTGAACGTTCATGACGAGCATTGAACAGGACCACACCCAACAGGCCGTCAGCCGGGTCCGCGCACCAGGGCATGGTGCACCTGGTCCACGATCTCGACCAGGGCGCTGTCCGGGACGACGGCCATCGCGTTGAGCGCGCAACCGGATCATGCAGTACCGGATCAACATGCTGTCCTGATCCCCGAAGCCTTGCCACTTGCCCCGACTTCCCTGACCCGCGGGCGCATTGGCCCGGCGGCGCGCTCCGGGCCTGCCCGGAGCGCGCCGCAATCCCTTTCCCCGGGGCCCCCGCCCCCTCCCACCCTCCCTCCACCTCCCCCACCCCCACCCCCTGCCCACCCCACACCGTGGAGAGAAAGAGGAGAGCAGGCGTCACCCGGGCGGGGCGCGGGGACCGCGGGTCGGGCGGCCCGATGAGGAGTGCCCGCCGCCCGTGCCATGGGCGGGCTGGGCATGGACGGCGACAGCGAGGGCGGACGGGGAATCGCCGGTCACGGCGATGTCCCCGACCCGGTCGGTACGCAGCACCGTGGCCCCCAGCGCACGCAGGTGGTCGACCGTACGGGGCGACGGATGCCCGTACGGGTTGCCCTCCCCGCAGGAGATCAGGGCGAGCCGGGGCCGCAGGGCGGCGGTCAGGCCCCAGTCCTGGTGGGCCGATCCGTGGTGCGCGACCTTCAGGACGTCCACTCTTCCGAGACGCCCCAACAGAGCGGACTGAGCCGGAGGTTCGAGGTCGCCGAGCAGCGCCATCCGCAGACCGCCGGCCGACGACACCAGCACTGCCACACTCGCGTTGTTCGCACCCGGCGCGTCGACAGCCACCCCAGGAACCGGTGACACCACCTCCCAGGACAACTCCGCACCGACCGAGCGCCGTTCACCCCGGCCCGCGCGCAGCAGCGGCACGCCCACCCCCGCCACCCAGGCCGCCACCCGGGCCACCTCTCCCGGCGGTTCGTCCAGGACCGTACCCTCGACCGCACCCACCCGACGCCCCCGCAACACCCCTGGCACACCCTCGACATGGTCCGCATGGACCTGTTCTTCGCGCTCAGCGTGTCTCATGAGACACGACGCCGGTAACGATTCAAGCGCTGGACCTGGGAAGCGCTGGTGCGCGCGAAGCCTCGGGGAACAGCGCGCCTCGACAGCTGCCTGACACAGCTGGAGCGAACGATCAAGGCGCGGGTCGACATCTCGCGTGGGCGGCCTGCCGCGGACGGCGGCCCGGTGTGACTGCCGCATCATGGACAGTGGCGATGGAAAGGAAGCAGTGGCATGCCCGAGACTGATGACGAGGTCGTCCCCCTGCGGGGAGGCCGCATCACTTCCGGCGTCGTCCGCATCGGTGACACGGTTCGGCGACCGGCCTCGGCCGCCTCACCGTTCGTCGCCTCCCTGCTTGATCTGCTGGAGAGTCGAGGCTTCACGGGGGCCCCGCGATATCTCGGTCGTGATCAGGTAGGTCGGGACACCTTCAGCTTTGTACCGGGCTGGGTTCCGCCCAAGTTCCGGCCGTGGACCGACGCGCAGGTTGCTGCGGCCGGCGCCCTGGCCCGGGCGATGCATGAGGCCACCCGAGGCAGTGATCTTGCCGGTCAGCGCCAGGTCGTGTGCCACCACGACCTGGGGCCGAACAACGCCGTTTTTCAGGACGAGATGCCCGTCGCCTTCATCGATTTCGACATGGCCGCGCCGGGCAGTCCACTGGAGGACGTCGGGTATATGTCCTGGCTGTGGTGTTCGTCCGCGAAGGCAGGGGCTCCTCCCGTGGATGTTCAGGCCACTCAGGTGCGCGTGCTGGCCGACGCCTATGGCCTGGCTGGTCCCGAGCGTGCTGTGCTGGTCGACGCGATGCTGGAACGGCAGGCCCGCAATGTCCGTTTCTGGGCAGAGGTGCAGGCCGGCTTCATGGCCGTTGAAGCCACTGACCAGCAGATCTCGGATCGCATCGCCTGGTCCCGGCGCGAGCACGAACACACTGCCGAGTACCGCAAAGTGTTCGAGGACGCCCTCAAGTGACGCCCACGTGAGACAAGCCGTGGGTCGCCTTCCGGGCCCTTGCATTGGCCTTCGGCCGATCCGGC
The DNA here is from genome assembly GCF_040303105.1 of Kitasatospora sp. NPDC096128. Taxonomy (NCBI): domain Bacteria; kingdom Bacillati; phylum Actinomycetota; class Actinomycetes; order Kitasatosporales; family Streptomycetaceae; genus Kitasatospora; species Kitasatospora sp. NPDC096128. The sequence continues at coordinate 88,761 of NZ_JBEOSP010000011.1, forward strand.
GGGGCCGTGTCCCCTTCGCTACGCCAGTTCGATCCGGCGTCAACGCCAGTTGCCGAAACGATCTGTGGGCGGGCGACTTCGGGGGTACGGTCCCGTGCACACGGGTTCAAGGCGTGCACGGGATGGGGACCAGCATGGCACCTCCGGACGGAATCGGCATCGGCCAGCGGATCGCGGCCTACGAGGATGTGAGGGGTTTGAGCCATCGGCAGCTTGCCGATCGCGCTCACGTCTCGTACAGCCTGCTCACGAAGGTGGTGTCCGGGCACAAGCCGGCGACGCCGGAGTTCGTGGCAGCGGTCGCCAGGGCCTTGGGAGTTGAGCCGGGCGACCTGCAACCGCCCTCGTACAGTGACGGCATGGCCGATGACCCGCTGGTCCCGCTGATGGGGCCGATCCGCAAGACGCTCGACCTTTACGACCTGCCGCCGCAGGAGGCCGTGCGCCCGCGGGCCCTGCCGGCGCTTCGGGCGGCGGTGAAGCAGGTGAACGCGCTGGCCCAGGCCGCGAAGTACAAGCCGATGGTGGCGATGCTGCCGGGGCTGCTGGTCGAGCTGCACACGGCCGCGCACGAGTTCACTGGGGAACAGCAGCGGCAGGCATGGGGCCTGCTGGCGGAGGCATACCGGTGCGGGCACTCGGTCGGGATCGCGATCGGCCTGAACGACCTGTCCGCGACGGCCCTGGCCCGGATGGACTGGGCCGCCCAGCGGGCCGGTGATCGTGCTCCCGCTCTGCGGGCCGCCCGCGAGTACCTGCGGGTCACCGCCTACCTGCGCGTCGGCGACCTGGCGGCATGCCGGCGTCTCCAGGAGTCCGGCCGCGGCCACCTGGACGGGACCGACGCCAAGACGCCGAGCGCGCTTGTCACCGCAGGGCAGCTCCACCTCGGCTCCGCCGTGGTCGCCGCCCGCGCCCGGCAGACGGACGTGATGAAGCACCACCTGGACGAGGCCCAGAAGGTCGCCGTCAGGACCGGTGAACGGCCGGACCTGTCGCTGCACTTCGGGCCCACCAACGTTCAGGTCCACAGGGTAATGACGCTGGTGGAGGCCGGCGAGCACGACGAGGCCGTGGACGCCGCGAAGGGCCTGCAGTTCCCGGCCGGGTGGGCACCGACCAGGATCGGTCACCACCACATCGACCTGGCCCGCGCCTACCGGTGGACGGCCAGGCCCGAAGCCGCGCTCGACCAGCTGGATGCCGCGTACGCGGTGGCGCCCGAGCAGGTCTCCCGACACCCACTCGCCCGCGAGACCGTGATCGCCCTGTCACGCTCCGCTAGCCGCCGGAGTGTACGGCTGTCAACCTGGATCACACGAACGGGCATCTGACGATCTTTCACTTCTGGTGAAATTCACGGCCTTACATCAGCGGCATCGTGGTGTTCAGGCCCCCGCGACGTGAAGCCGGGGCATGAGCCCGGTCCGGACCCACGCGCGGTCCGGGCCGGCCTCCACCACACCGCTGATCCCTCTGGAGCCCGTGATGGCCGCTACCCGCCGCCCGCCGCACCCCGCCCCGGCGCCGTCCGGGCCGCGCAGATCCGCCGGTGACCGCCTGCGGCGGAGGGCCCTGGCCACCGCGGCGGCCGGCTGGGCCGACTTCTCCCCGGCCGCCGACCCCCGGATGCGCCCGGCCTCGTGAGCACGGCGACCGCCCCGGCGCCCACGATCAAGAAGCCGTCCATCGCTCACCTGCCCTACCGGCCCGAGTCGGCCTCGGCGGCCCGCCGCCTGGTCCGCGACAAGCTGGCCGAGTGGGAGCTGGACAACCTGATCGACGACGCCCAGCTGATCGTCTCCGAGCTCGTGGGCAACGCCTCCAAGACCGGCTGTCTCCTCAGGATGACCGTCGAGGTCACCCGGATCACCGCCACGGCGGTACGGATCTCGGTGACCGACGGCAGCCGTGTCTTGCCCGTGCTGATCGACGCCGGCTTGAAGGCCGAGGGCGGGCGGGGCCTCGCCCTCGTGCACCAGCTCACCAGAGGCCAGTGGGGCACCACCCTGGAGCCGCTGGGGAAGACGGTGCATGCGGAACTGCGGGGTGCGTCATGACCGGCCAGCACCTCGGCACCACCGAGCACACGCCGCGGCTCCACGGCCGCCCGGCCGCCCCCAGTCCCATCCGCCGAGGAGAAGGCCATAGACCCGTCCGACGCTCGGCCGAGCCGATACAGCCCCGCTGGGTTGGGGCTGCTGTCCCCGCACACCCGTTCCACTGCGTGACCCCGCCATCTCGCCCGCCGTCCAAGGGAGTGTCCATGCCCGACTTGATCGCTTCTCCGTTCCTGGACGGCTATGTGGCCGTCCGGCCCGGCCGGCGCGAGGGCCTGCGGATCGGCGCGGGCCGGTACCGGGAGCTCCTGGACGCGCCGCCGCAGGCCATGGTGCCCGGATGGCTCGCGGAGGCGGCCCGCAACGCCTGGGGCATGGTCCTGGACGGGCGGCGGCTCCACGGGACGGTCCTGGTCCGGCAGCCCGCCGGGCTCGGCTACGGCCGTGCGTCGTGGGAGATCAACAAGGGCTGCGACTACGACTGCGAGCACTGCTACCTGGGCCTGAAGAACTTCGAGGGCCTGGCCTGGGACGACAAGGTCACGATGTTGAACGTCGTCCGGGACTCCGGCGCCCTGTGGTTCCAGATCACCGGCGGCGAGCCGCTGATCGACCGCGACTTCCCGGCCGCCTACCAGTACGCGAACGAGCTGGGGCTGATGGTCTCGATCGCCAGCAACGGCAGCCAGCTGTCCAAGCCGCGCATCCAGGAGCTCTTCGCCCGCCACCGCCCCTACCTGATCGCGGTCAGCGTCTACGGCGCCACCGCCGCCTCCTACGACGGCATGACCCGCAACCGGGGCGCCTTCGACCGGTTCATCAAGGGCCTGGAAGCCTCCCGGGACGCGGGCCTGCCCCTGAAGCTGAACATCGTGGTCTCCGAGCGCAACGCGGAAGAGATCCCCCAGATGCAGGCGCTGGCCGACCGGTACGGCTTCCCGCACCACGTGTTCACCACGATGAGCCCGACCATCGAGGGCGGCGGCGAGCGGATGGGCACCCAGGCCGCCGACTACGTCATGCCGCGCAAGCCGTTCCAGGGCTGCAACGCCGGGCACACCTTCTTCCACGCCGACCCCTGGGGGAAGGCGTCGATCTGCAAGGTCGGCCGCGACCCCCAGTTCGACCTCATCACCGACGGCGTCGACGGCCTGCGCCAACTGGGCGCCGTCGCCGACTCCCTCCAGCTTCGCACCGGTGGATGCTCCGGCTGCGCGCTCTCCGGCACCTGCTTCACCTGCCGGCCGCTGGCCAAGCTCTACCAGGAGGCGAAGGCCCCGCTCAACACCTACTGCCAGCACGGAGGGAGGTAAACCCCATGCCGGTACCCGTAGCACTTACGCTCACCGAGCGGCCCCTTGAGGACGAGGAGGTCGTGTTCGTCGGCGACCTGGACGACGTCCTGGAGGTCGTCATGTGCTCCTGCTCGTCGAGTGATTCCCAGCCGTACTAGCTCGTCCGGTGGTGCCCCGGCCCATGTCGGGGCACCACCCACCGCCCCTCTGGAGTCCAGCAGTGTCGATGAACCGCCTCGCCTGGCACCACCTCCCGCCTGCCGCCCGCGCGGCCGTCCAGGAGCACACCGGCCCCGTCCTGACCACCGCCGACGCGTCCACCGGAGCGAACTCCGGCGTCGCCGTGAAGGCCCTGACCGCCTCCGGCGAGGTGTTCATCAAGGGCATCCCCGTCGACAACCGCCAGGTCAAGACGCAGCTGCGCGAAGCCGCCGTCAACCCGCACCTGCCCAAGTCATCTCCCCGGCTGCTGTGGCATCTGCAGGCCGGGGGCTGGGACCTGCTCGGCTTCGAGGCGATCGAGGGCCACGTCGCCGACTTCTCACCGGGCAGCCCCGACCTGCCCCTGGTCGTCGACGCGCTGATGGAACTCGCCCGCACGCCCTGCCCGGAAATCCCGCTGCTGAGCTTCTCCAAGCGGTACGCGCCCTACGGAGACACCCCAGAGCTGTTCGACGGGGACGCGCTCCTGCACACCGACATGGCCCCGCACAACGTCCTGGTCGACCACGCCGCCCACCTCATCGACTGGGCCTGGCCCACCCGTGGCCCGGGCTGGGCCGACCCGGCCGTCTGGGCCGTGCGTCTGATCGACGCCGGACACACCCCTCGGCAGGCCGAGCAGTGGGCCGGCCGACTGCCGGCGTTCGAAGCCGCGGACCCCAAGGTTCTCCTCGCTTTCGCCGAGGCCAACGCCCGCTACTGGCAGGAGGTCCACGCCCAGGCGTCGGCGGCAGCGTGGACACGGTCCATGGCCGCCTCCGCTCTCGCCTGGCGCGACCACCGGCGCGACCACTCGCTGGCCGGGAAGTGACCGACCCACCCATGGACCCGGCCCTGGTCAGCGGCCTCCTGGACGAGATCACCGACGCCACCGGCCGCCGGGCGCCGACCCGGCTTCCGCTGCGGGTCTGGTCCATGTCAGGAGTCGAACGGCTGACCTACCCCGACGGCACTACCGCCGTCCTGAAGTACGCGCGCGAGCCGTTCACCCAGGAGGATCGGATACTGCGGGCCGCCGCATGGGCCGGCGTCCCGGTGCCCCGTGTGCTCGGCTCGGCCCAGCGAGGCGGCCTGCTCGTGATGGTGCTCGAAGACCTCGGCGACCCGCAGCGCGAAGCCACCGACAGCGAAGCCGCCACAGCCGCCGCGCTCCTGCACGCGACCGCCCCGCCGCCGTCGCTGCCAACGCTGGATCAGGACACCCTGGCGGCCCTGCCCGGCAGAGCCCTGGGGCACCTGCGGCGACTGCAAGCCGCCGGCCGCTGGACGGAAGGGACCGAAGACCTCACCGGCATCCTGTACGCCCTCGCGCACGCCTCGAAGAAGAAGGCAGTCGGCGCACTGACCGCTCCCTTCGGCTGGGTGCACTCCGAATACCACCCGTCCAGCCTGCACATCGGCCCCCGGGGCTGGCACCTGCTGGACTTCGCCCACTCCTTCACCGGACCGGGCCTCCTCGACCTCGCCTCCTGGCAGGGCCTCACTCTCCGGCAGCCCCCGGATCCGGCACGTCTGCGCGGACTCATCAACGCCTACATCGCCGCAGGAGGGCCACGCGACGCGCTCGCCCGCCGCGGCGGGTTGCCCCCGGAGGCGTGGGCGCTGGGATGGCACCGGGTCTGGGCGATCGAATGGTTCCTTGAACAAGCACACCGATGGATCAACGACCCCGCCAAGGACCCCGGGGCCGTCAAAGTCGTTCGCCGCCATCTGATATCGGCGGCGGATCTCCTCGAGGTGTGAAGCAGGCCCCCACCAGCTGCGGGGCTACTCCTCCGTGGTCTTCACCCCCGAGGGCGCGACCGTGCTGACCGCCAGCCGCACCAGCGACCAGCTCACCCGCAGGCCCTCGGCGAGGCGGCGCCGAGGCGCTGATCCGCGACGGTGCCCGGGACCTGATCGACCCCATCGCCCACTGAGACTGGTGCTGGGCCCTGCCGCAGCGGGGCCCGCACCACTTCGCTCGAAAGACTTGGGCCCCCGTCGCTCACGGTCCTTGCCGGGGCCCGCGGGGGCGGATGGGCGTGACCACGGTTGTGGTGTCCTGGTGGAGTTGCTGGCGGAGGGCTTCGTTGTCGTGGAAGAGGGCGGCGATCGCGGTGTGGGCGGCCTTGAGTTTGTTCTCCAAGAACGTGCATTCCTGGGTCTTCTTGGTCAGGCGCTTCTTGAGGTCGGCGATGGTCGCGTCGCGTTTGGCTTCGCCGGGGGTGGTCTTGCCGTGGGCGGCGAGGTGGGCATCCCATTCGGAGAGGATTGCCTTCGCGCGGTTCATGGTCGCGCGGCTGACCTGGGCTTCTTTGTAGAGGTTCTCTTTGGTGAGGCGGCCGTCGGTCCGTTGCGGGCGGCCTTCGAGGAGGCGGGTCATCGCTGCCCGAAGGGCGGCGGCGGTCTTGGGGCTGACCTGGTCTTCGAAGTTGCCGCCGGCGGGTCCGGTCACTGGGGTTCCCCCGACATCGTGAGGACGTTGCGGGTGATGTCGAGTTCGCGTTCGGCGAGGTCGCGGCGGCAGGCCGGGGTAGCGGGGTTGTTGATGAGCTGGAGCTGTTTGCGCTGGTGGGAGTCGTAGATCGGTAGGTGCTCGGGGCCGATCATGCTGTTGGCGCATCGGTCGGGACGGCAGCGCTCGTCGAGGGGGCCTGTGTGGCCTTCCGGGACGATCGCGTTCTCGAGGCAGACGGCGCCGATTGGGTTGGCGTGGTCGGCGGTGCAGTTGTTGAGCATGCCGAAGCGGATGTGGATCCTGGTCGTTCGCAGGAGGGTGTCGGCGGTGCGGGCGTCTCCGTTGCGGGCCTTGACGGTGGCGTTGATCTGGTCGAACGCGTCCTTGACGCGATCGGCGCCGGGCCCGAATCCGATGTCCTCTCCCGCTGTGTGACGCTCGTAGAGGTCTTTGATCTTGCGGAACTTGACGTTGTCGAGGGCGTCTTCGAGGTATTTGGCCCAGTTGTCGTCGGAGGCGGCATAGCTGCGGGTGGTGGCGTTGGCCAGCGCCCGCTTGGCGAGGTGCTTGAGCTGGATGCCAGTGGCGATCTCGGACCCGGGGAACTGGTCGGTGAGCATCGCCATCGTCCTGCGGAACATGTGGGGGCGGATGTAGGTGGTGGGAATCTCGTCGAGGCCGGTCCAGGCCCGGTGCCTGTTCACGAAGCGCACGAACGCCGCCAGCATCCTGGTGCCGACGATGGTGCCGTCCTGATTGGTGGCGCCCACTGGGGCGAAGACGCGCTCGGGGTGCCGGGAGACAGTCTCGGCGACCGCGAGGGCTTCAACGAGCGGTTCGGCGATCCACCAGTGCTTGCCGGGGCGGTTGGGGGTGCCCTTGATCTTCGTGGAGGAGATGGCCGGGGTGCTGTAGTGCTCGACGACGGATGCCCGCAAGATCTCGTGGATTTCCGAGTCGCGCATCATGGAGAGGCCCACGACCAGTGCGAACGCCGCATCGCGTAGGACCGCCTTGAGGTCGTTCAGCGCCCGCGGGCCGATGCCGGGGTGCCAGGGTCCCGTGCTGCCATCCGGCCGAGTCGTCTGTACGAGTTCTCCGTTCAGCGCCTGGGTCGTGGTCCGCCCCTTGGCCACTTCCTCCAGAACCCGTGCACGTCGCCGCCTCTCGATCTGACTGCCCGTCTCGCAGAAGGCGCCATGGTGCTGCCGCTCGTAGCCGAGGAGAAGCGCCAGCAGGCTCCAATTCACGTGCGGAACCCGGTTCTTGGAATCCTTGGCGTGGAGCGGAATCTTGTTTCGGGAGTCGGCAAGCCATTCCTCGAGTCGTTGGTCGATGCCTTGGGACGACGACTTCGCGGCGGCGAGGAGATCGTTGTGACGACGATCGGCGCGCATGACGTCAGGGGCGAAGTCGTGGATGTAGGCCCAGGCCGCGCGGATCAGCGGGAACCACGTCTCAGGGGGAACTGCGGGGGTGGAAAGACCTTTGCTGGCGCTCAGCTGGGCGACCTTGCGGGCGCTCTGACCAGGCCATGGGTCGCCGACAGGCCAGGACAGACTCAGGACGGGGCCGGCTGCCGCCAGATTCTTGAAGGCGGCCACGTAGCCGCTGACCGTATGCGGAGCCAGCCCGGTCGCGGCCAAGTCGATGATGCGTTGCCGCAGGTCCTGCACCGTCCATGCGCCAGGGTGAGCCGGAAGTCCGTTCTCGCGGCCCCACTTCGCAGCGGTCCGCAGGCGCGAGGCAACTTGGATCAAGGTGCTGGGGGCGCCGTAGCCTTCGAGGACGACACCGCTCCTGAGGACCTCGGGGTGCCGCGGGTTGAAGGTCACCATCAGGAACTCACGAGCGAGCAGGTTCCAGTACGGATCCTCCAGCTCGAGGCTGAAGTGGACCATCCACGAAGCCGCCGTGCAGTTGGCCGGCCGTTTGAGAACGCCGTTGAAGTTCCAGATGCCCCTGTCACCGAACCGGGGGATGCGGGCGCCGGGCTCGCGGGCCTCGGGCAGTAGCGAGCGCCCCTGGACGACGGGTTCGTCGTCCCGAAACAGAGAGGGACGCCGCTGTTCGGGCAAGGGAAGGATCATGCGTCGAACTCCGTGTTCGCGGCGAGCGGCAGGTCGAGGACTGCTTGTCCGGCTTCGATGTGCTTGCGGGCCTGGTCCAGTTCCTCGGGTGTGCGGTCGTTCAGGACGGCGCGCAGGTTCACCCAGCTCTGTCCCCAGAGCCGCTCGAACGCCTGCGGAGTCAGAACGGTGCGAAGTCGTTCCAAGTGTGCTTTGAAGAGGAGGAGTTGAGGCAGGTTGGTGGGCAGGATCCAGGCGTTGCGGCATTCCAGGCAGCGCAGTGGTGCGACGGCGCAGAGCTCGCCTGGTCGGCTGTAGGGGCTCTGGTAGGGGTTCCTGCAGTGGGAGACGCCCATGTCGAGCTGACCGGCCATGATGTCCTCGGCCTCCTGGACGGACAGGCCCGAGTCCTCCAGCACGGCCTGGTCGACTTCCCCCGGGGCGTCGGAGATGACGGTGGGGCCGTCGACGCGGTCAAGAGCTTTGTCGAGCCAGTGCTGCTGAGCCGTGGCGATCGTCCGTCCGGACATGATTCGCAGCGTGGTGCCCTGCGCGTAGTGGGTGGCGAAGGTTTCCTCGGTGTGGTCGTCCGCGGCGGCACTGATGCGTCCTTCGGTCACGATGGCCTTCTCGACCTTGACCGATTTCCGCATGCGGCCGATGTGCCGGTCGCCCGTGATCTCGACGCCCGCGGCGTCCAGCCAGCTCCCGAACGAGCTCTGGCAAACGGGCTTCCACTCGTCGAAGACCGCGGTGTAGTTGTTGCGGATGGTGGCGACGACGAAGAGCGTGTGGGTGACGTGCGGGGCCTTGGCTCGGACCCGGGCGGTCATGTCCATGAGCTGGCGGACTACCTCGCTGGCCTCCCGGCGTGGCCAGTTCACCGTGAGTTGTCCGTCAGCGTCTCCCTCGGAGACCGGCTCATCATCGCGTGCGGGACGGTCGCGAAAGGCTCTGTGCCGCCGGAGTCCGGCCCGGTTCTTCAGGAGGGTCAGCCGGACGCCCTTGGGGAGGAACTCCACCTCCGCCTCGCCGAAGCCGGTGACCTCTTCCGAGGCGTAGCCGGTGGCGTCCATTAGCAGGATGCGGAAGGCATGAAGATCAAAACTGTTCGGATACAACCTCGCGAACAGCTTGCGAGCCAGCTGCCTCCGTGCCGCCTGTGCAACGAAGACTCGGCCCGGACCTGCGGCGAACTCCTGCAGTTCCGGCGGCCATTCACGGGGCGGGGGCACGACCCGGTGGATGTCCTTGGGTGTGATCTGCTCGTGGGCGAAGCCCCAGAGCAGATCGGGGATGCTGGTCCAGCTGCCTTGGTCAGGGTGACGGCCCTGTCCGGCCAGGGCCCAGCCCTCCTCCAGGCGTGCGCGGGTGGCGTGGACGCTGTGCCAGGCGGCGCGGACCAGGGCTCGTTTCTCCTGACGCTTGAACTCGTCCCGTTCCATCTTCTCGCCGCTGCCCAGCAGCGCGGGGCCGCGGGCCAGCCGGGCGAGGTCCGGGGCAACTGGACGGTCGCGGTGGTCGTCCCGGCGGACGATCAACACCCGCAGACAGGCAGCCAGCGTCCCGGGATAGGTGGAGCTCGGAGCGTAGCTCTCGGGCAGTGACAGCTCCCACTTCAGCAGTAGGTCAAGGAGGTTCCGATCGGTCAGGCTGGCCGTCTCCGCCGCCGGCCCGAGCTCCTTGTCCACGTACTTGCAGAGTCGGGTGATCGCCAGGTGGTAGACCTTGGCGTGCTTCGTGATGGCGGTGGCGGCCACGTACTCAACCCACTCGTCGGCCAGCTGCATGGCCAGGCGCGAACAGCAGAAGTCCGACGGCTCCACCGCCAGGAGCGCTTGGGGGAGCTCGACCACCCGAGGGCCGATCCCGCCGGGTGGGACAGGGTTCGCCAGCACCGCCCTCAGGCGATCGCGGTCTTCGTTGTTCCGGCCCTTGCGGCGTGCCTTCGGCATCAGCGGCCGCCCTTCGCGCCGTTGATCGCGTGGGACGCGATGTCGGCATAGGTCGCCTCGTCGTCACCGATCCAACTGGAGAACGCGGCCTCGAACTCGTTGATCAGGTCATCGGTGTACTGGAGGTACTCGTAGGTGGTTTCCGGATTCGCATGACCGAGTCTGCGGCTGACGATCAGCAGCGGGTTGTGCCGGATGTGCCCGGTCAAGTACGAACGGTGCCGCCGGCGGCGCGCCTGCTGGTCCGGCTCCTGGCCGTCCATGATGTTCTCCAGGTAGGTCAAAAGCCGCAGAGCGTAGGTGTGCCTTAGGTCGTGCCAGCGCCACCGTCGCGCCGGCAGCAGCGGCGTGGACCGGTCGGCGAGGTTCGTCATGCGCGTCCAGGCCCGGTGGCGGTAGCCCTTCCAGGCATCCGCCCCCGGCATCAGACCGCCGCGGCAGACGAACAACGTCAGGGCCTCCAGGCCGAACTCGCCCTCATAGGCGGCGATCCGCCGCAGCTTGGCGTCCATGGCCGACATCTGGAACTCGCGCACGACGCCGTCCAGGACGCCCCTCACCCGGCCGCCGGCGACATCTACCTCGCCCACCACGAACAGGTCGCGGGCTTTGCGCTCCAGGGTCCGGGCTGCCCTGCGGACGATATCCGGACGTTCAAGCAGGCAGAACAGGTCGGCGGACGCGACGGCATCCTCGGGAACGTAGACGGTCCGGGCTTTGCCGTACTTCGCGCAGGCTTGGACGATGAACTCGGCCGCCCCACCCGGCATCCCCGGCCAGAGCCCAATCTCCGGCAGCAGCACGGTCGACCACTCCCGCCAACGAGCCCCCGACCCGAGTGCGATATCGCCGCCGGCTCGACCGCGCAGCGGCGACCACCCCCGGAACGCCGGGTCCACCTCGGCGCTGGGCAGCTGCCCGCCCAGCCCCACGTCCCGGAAGTACCGGTACTGCTCGAACGTGAGGTGCCGGATGTCCATGCCCGACCGGACCCGCGGCGCCAACGCGTTGCGTCCCCGCGCAGCCAGCCTCGCCGGGCGGCGCGGCAAGATCTTCCGGTCGACGAGGAAGCCGTAGAAGTCGTCCAGGACGAACGACTCCCGGCCCCATACCGACGCGCCGACCGGCCTCTCCTGCCACTGAGTCCGATGGCCGCGGTACGAAACAAGATCGGACTCCGTCGCCGACAACACATCGCTGTCCAGACCGGCAAGATGGTCGTCCAGTCGGCCGATCACCCGCCCGTAGTCCTTCAGCGTGGTCTCGTCCAACAACGCCGTCGACAGATACCTGCCAAACTCGCACAGGGACGGGATCGGCGCCTGCGTCTCCTCGTCGAGGTACACCGGCGTCCCGTCGAGGATGCCCCGTCGCTTCAGCAGCGCGGCCACCCTCGCAGCAGAGATCACATCGGTGTCCAGGTACTTCTCCAGCAGCCCTGACTGCACGAAGGCAAGATCCACGTTCATCCCTCCCCGGGGGCCGGAGGGGAACTCCTGTCAGCTCACCTGTCTCGTCCCATCGAGACTGAACCACAGGTCTCATGAGACAGATTTGAACAGCTGAAAGAAGAAGTGCGTCAGGAGCAGGAGCGGCACCGTCGTGATGCCGAGCTCGCGCAGGCACCGGTCGGCAGCCTCCGGATCCGGCCCCGTGTCGATCACCACAGCGCTGTCCGCCACGCCGGTCGCCAAGGCCAACATGTCTCCCTGCCCGACGTCGCACATCGCCAGTCGCCACCCGGGCGGCGGCCAGCCGGTGGCGATCCGGGCGAGCTGCGGCGGGCGCAGCAGCACCCCCAACAGCACCACCAGCAGGACCCCTGTCACCAAGGCCCGGGCCCAGCGACGCCGGGCGCCCGCCCGACGGCCGGGCTCCGCCCGCCGGGGCAGCAGCAGCGGCGCCGCCCAGCAGGCAGCGATGGTCGCCAGGGCGACCGTCACCACCCCGAACCAGCCACCGGGCCAAGCCAGTTGGCCGCCGGGCAGCTCGGCCCCGCGCCGCCCGACGAAGGCGAGCCAGCTGGCCGGGACCCCGGCCGGCTCGGCCAGCAGCCGGGCCAGGGACGGGAAGAACGGCTGCAGCACGAGCACCCCGAAGCCGAGCAGCGTCGCCGGGGCCACCGCCAGCTCGGCCAGCAGGTTGCACGGGACGGCGACCAGGCTGATGTGCCCGGACAGCACCACCGTCACCGGTGCGCACAAGGCCTGCGCCGCCCCCGCGGCCGCCAGCGCGCCCGCCAGGTGGTGCGGCCAGCGCCGGGCCCGCAGGGACTCCGCCCAGTGCGGGCCGAGCACGAGCAGTCCGGCGGTGGCGAGCACCGAGAGCAGGAAGCCGAAGGAGCGGGCCAGGAACGGGTCCAGCAGAACCAGGACCAGGACGGCCCCGGCGAGCGCCGGTACGGACTGCCGGGGGCGGCCCGTCGCCAGGGCCAGCATGCCGATCAGCCCCGTCCCGGCCGCCCGCAGCACGCTGGGTTCGGGCCGGCAGACGGTCACGAAGGCCAGTGTCAGCGCGGTGCCGGCCAGGGCGCTGGTCCGCAGCGACAGCCCCAACAGCGCGGCCAGTCCGCGCCGTTCCGGGGTACCGGCCTGTCCCGGTGCGCCCAGCAGCACGCCGAGCACGATCGCCAGATTGGCCCCGCTCACCGCGACCAGGTGCACCAGGTCGGTGGCGCGGAACGCGTCCACCAGGTCGTCGGGCAGCCGCGAGGTGTCGCCGACGACCAGCCCGGGGAGCAGCCCCCGCGCGTCCGGCGGCAACCCGTCACTGGCCGTGCGCAGGCCTTCGCGCAGCCGCCCGGCGATCCGCTGCGGCAGGCTCGGCGGTGCGAGCTGCCGGGGCGGGCCGTGGACGACCAGCAGCGCCGCCGACTCGGTGTCGTAGCCCTCCCCCGCCGGTCGGACCTCGGCCTCGACGGCCAGCCGCTCGGAGGGCAGCAGCCGCAGCCACGGCTCGCTCTCCGCCCCGCGGGCCATGACCGTCACGGGGGTGTGCGTCCGGGTGGCCCGCCCGTCCGGGAGGACGGTCGCGCGGTCGACCACGGCGTCGACGGTGAGGAGTGGCTGTCCGCCGGTGGCGGCACCCCGGGAGGTGTGGACCTTCGGGTCCCCCGCGACGGTCAGCTCCACCTCGACCGCCGGGGCGGGCGTGCCCGGGGAGCGCGGCGGCGCGTGCTCGGCCGCACGGGCGAGCTCCGGCAGCGGGCCCCGGTGCAGGTCGGCCGTGTGCAGCGGGGTCGCGACCGCGGCCGCCGCCCCGGTGAGCAGGACGGCCGCCAGCGTCACCGCCGCCCCGCGCCGACGCAGCAGGCCCGGCCGGGCGAGCAGCGGGACGGCCGCGAGCGCCGCGGCGCCGGCCAGCGAGAGGAGCAACGGCTCCGCCCCCGGTCCGACGGGCAGCAGCACCGCGGTGACCAGCCAGGCCGAGACGGCGGGCAGCAGCAGCCGGAAGTCGGCACCCGAGGAGCGGGTACGCGGGAGCGGCACGGTGGCGGTGGCGGACACGGTGGTGGCGGACACGGTGGTACCTCCCTTCGGGGTCGGCGGGGCGGAACGGATGGGGCGTCAGAGGACGAGGAGTGGACGGAGTTCGGCGAAGGTACGGGCGCCGATCCCGCTGACCTGCCGGAGCTGGTCGATCGAGCGGAACGACCCGTGCGAGGCGCGGTAGGCCAGGATGCGTTGGGCGAGGGTCGGGCCGACGCCTGGGAGCGCGTCGAGTTGTTCGAGGGTGGCGCGGTTGAGGCTGACGGGTGGTCGGGGCGCACCGGCTCCGGGCAGTCCGCCCGCACCGCCCCCCGGGGCGGGGACGGGTACGGGTACGGGCGCCTGCTCGCCGACCGTGATCTGCTCGCCGTCCATCAGCACGCGGGCCAGGTTGAGGCCCCGGGTGTCCGTCTCCGGCAGCGGACCGCCCGCCGCCCGCAGCGCGTCGGCGACCCGTGAGCCGCCGGGCAGGGTGTGCAGGCCGGGCAGGTGGACCCGGCCGCCGACGTCGATGACGACGGCGGGCTCGGCGCCCGGGCCCGCGGAGGCCGCCGGTGGACCGGCCCCGCTGCCGGGTGGGCCGTCGGCGGCGGGCGGGCCCGGCTCCGTCGGTGCCGAGGCGGCGGCCAGCGCCGGTACGGCCACCGCCTCCGGCCGGGCCAGCCAGAAGTGCTGCACGGCGTAGCCCACCGCGAAGAGCAGCAGGACGGCCAGCCCTGCCACCGCCCGCCGGTCGAGCGCCAGCACCGAGGCGAACCGCAGGCGCGCCCCGGCACCGGGCGGGTCGGGGAGGTGCACCGGCTCCGGCGGGGCCACCCCCGGCGCCACCGAACGCGGCACGGCCGCGGCCGGCCCACCGCCCGCCGGATCGCCGCCCCTCAGCTCGCCGTCCGTCGGATTGCCGTCCGTCGGCAACAGCGCCGCCATCCGCAGCCGCACCGTCTCGTTGATCGCTTGGCGCTTCGCCGCGCCCAGGCCCAAGGTCGTCATGGCGAGGACGCTAGGAGCACGTCGGAGAACGCGCGGAAATTTCCGAAAGCCTGTGGATAACCCGGGGGTTGTGGATAAAAAGTGTCACTCACACGAGTGGCCACGCCATCCGATGGTTGACCGGCCCCGCGTCAGCGCGGCGCGACCACCACCGCGAGCAGCCCCGGCCCGACGTGCGCGCCGATCACCGCCCCGACCTCGCCCACGTACAGCTCCCGCAGCCCCGGCACCCGCGCCCGCAGCCGCTCCGCGAGCTGCTCGGCCCGCTCCTCGGCCGCCAGGTGGTGGACGGTGATGTCCACCTCTCCCTCCCCCGAGCGCTCGACCGCGATCTCCTCCAGCCGCGCGATCGCGCGTGACGCCGTGCGCACCTTCTCCAGCGGCTCGATCCGCCCCGCGTCCAGGTGCAGCAGCGGCTTGACCGCCAGCGCCGACCCGAGCAGCGCCCGCGCCGCGCCGATCCGCCCGCCCCGGCGCAGGTGCTCCAGGGTGTCCACGTAGAAGAATCCGCTGGTCCCGGCCGCCCGCCGGGTCGCCGCCTCGGCCGCCGCCTCGAGGCCCCGACCGGCCTCGATCGCCGCGGCCGCCGCCAGCACGCCGTACCCGAGGGCCATCCCGACCAGCCGGCTGTCCACCACCCGCACGGGTACGGGCGCTTCGGCGGCCGCCAGCCGAGCGGCCTCGACCGTGCCGGACAGCTCGCCGGAGATGTGCACCGACACGATCCCCCGCGCCCCGGCCTCGGCGGCCGCCCGGTAGGTGGCGGCGAAGGTCTCCGGGTTGGGGCGGGAGGTGGTCACCCGCTGTTTGGCGCGCAGCGCCTCGGCAACGTCCTTCGGGGAGATCTCGACGCCCTCGCAGAGGACCGCGTCACCGACCGCGACGCTCAGCGGTACCACCGTGATCCCGTGCCGGTCGAGGGCCGCCTGCGGCAGATAGGCCGTGGAATCGGTGACAAGTGCGAGGTCGGAGGGCATGAGGCGGAGGTTACTCCCCGTTCGTCCGGGAGGACAGCGACCGTCCTCGAGCTCCGCGGGGGCCCGGGGCGCGAGCGGGACTCAGCCCGCGGACGGCCCCGCGGACGGCCCCGCGGAGGGCCCGGCCGACGGCTTCCGCAGCCGCTGCGCCAGCTTCGCCAGCGGGTCGGCGAGCCCGAGGAGGTCCTCGGCGCTGGGCCGCCCCTTCCCGTCCGTCAGCCCGGCCCGGGCCGCACCGACACCCGCACCGGCTCCCGCGCCCGCTCCGGCACCAGCGCCGGAAGCACCTGCACCCGCACCGGAAGCACCCGCGCCCGCACCCACACCGGAAGCACCCGCACCGCCCCCCGCCGTGTCCCAGTGCCGCAGCGCCCCCGCCTCGCTCTCGCACTCCTGGCTCAGCCGACTCAGCTCGTCGTCCGCGAACCGGTGCATCCGGTCCTGCGCCGCCCACCGCATGGTCTCCGCGGCGTGGGTGATCCGCTCCGCCCGCTCGCGCAGCTCCGGAAGCTTGGCCGCGATCCGCGCGGTGTCCGGTTCGCGTTCCAGCACCCGCAGCTCGCCGTCCAGTTCCGCCGCGTGTGCGTCGAGCCGGGTGAGCAGGGCGAGGGACTCGCCGAGCTGGCCGTCCTGCGCCAGCCCGCCCTCCAGCACCTGCCGGGTGCCGTCCAGCGAGGTCCGCAGCTTGAGTCGGACGGTGGCGATCTGCGCGGGCGGGCCGACCTTGGTGTACGTCTTCGCCTTGAGGGTGGCGGTCTCGACGGCGCGCCGGGCGTTGGCCTCGTGCCGCTCGACCTTCGCGGCGACGGCCTTGGCCGCCTTGACCGTGCCGACCACGGCCAGGACGAGCGTCGCGATCCCGAAGAGCAGGACCAAGCCGATCATCACGCCGAACACGTCCATCGCGCGTCACCTTCCGCCGCAGTTTCGGCCCCACCGGGCCCAACGCGGGCCGCACTGCCGAGGGTTCCACCGTAGCCGCCGGGTCCTGGCCGGGGAGGCCCGAACGGGCTCGGTGGGCGGAGATCAGGGACAGATCCGGGATCTCCCCGAGGGCCGACCGGCCGCGCCCCGCCATCGCGCAACAACCGCACAAAGCACCGGGCGGGCGCCCCGAAGGACACCCGCCCGATCAAACCCCGAACCCAGACCGAATCGGCCCGGTCCCGAACCGACCTCAGCCGGTCACGATGTTCACCAGCTTCGGCGCCCGCGCGATCACCTTGCGCACCGCCGCGTCACCGATCGCCGCGACCACCGCCGGATCCGCCAGCGCCAGCGCCTCCAGCTCCGCGTCCGTGATGCTCGGCGCGACCTCCAGCCGCGCCTTGACCTTGCCCTTGATCTGCACCACACAGGTCACCGACTCGTCGACCACGTACGCCGGGTCCGCCACCGGGTAGTCGGTGTGCGCCAGCGACTCGCCGTGGCCCAGTCGGCGCCACAGCTCCTCGGCGATGTGCGGGGCCAGCGGCGCGACCATCAGCACCAGCTGCTCGGCCACGGCCCGAGGCGTGGAGCCTCGCTTGACCAGGTAGTTGTTCAGCTCGATCGCCTTGGCGACGGCCGTGTTGAACCGCAGCCCGGCCATGTCGCCGCGGATGCCGTCGATCGCCTTGTGCAGGGCGCGCAGCGTGGCCTCGTCCGGCGCCTCCTCCGTGACGACCAGCTCGCCGGTGGTCTCGGAGACGACGTTGCGCCACAGCCGCTGCAGGAAGCGGTACGAGCCGACGACGGCCCGGGTGTCCCACGGACGGGAGACGTCCAGCGGCCCCATCGACATCTCGTACAGGCGCAGGGTGTCCGCGCCGTACTCGTCGGCGATCTCGTCCGGGGCGACGGCGTTCTTCAGGGACTTGCCCATCTTGCCGGCCTCGCGCTTGACCGGCTCGCCCTGCCAGAAGTACTTGCCGTCGCGCTCCTCGATCTCGGCGGCGGGCACCGGGAAGCCGCGCTCGTCGCGGTAGACGTCCGCGGTGATCATGCCCTGGTTGAACAGCTTGTGGAACGGCTCGACGGAGGAGACGTGCCCCAGGTCGTGCAGCACCTTGTGCCAGAAGCGGGCGTACAGCAGGTGCAGCACGGCGTGCTCGGCACCGCCGACGTACAGGTCGGCGCCGCCGGCCGGCTTGGCCTCGGTGGGGCCCAGCCAGTAGCGCTCGTTGGCCGGGTCGACCACGGCGTCGGCGTTCGTCGGGTCGACGTAGCGCAGGTCGTACCAGCAGGAACCGGCCCAGTTGGGCATGGTGTT
Source organism: Kitasatospora sp. NPDC096128 (assembly GCF_040303105.1). Classification (NCBI taxonomy): domain Bacteria; kingdom Bacillati; phylum Actinomycetota; class Actinomycetes; order Kitasatosporales; family Streptomycetaceae; genus Kitasatospora; species Kitasatospora sp. NPDC096128. The sequence continues at coordinate 106,508 of NZ_JBEOSP010000011.1, forward strand.
GGTCTCGCGGCGGTACGTCCGGACGCCGTCGCCCAGGTCCAGCTCGACGTTGACCCAGTCCTCGTTGCGGGACAGCGGGGTCTCCGGCGAGGAGGCGGAGTCGTACGCGTCGTAGGTGCGCGGCGAGTAGTCGTCGACCTCGGGGACCTCGACCGGCAGCATCGACTCGGGCAGCGCGTGCATCACGCCGTCCTCGTCGTAGACGATCGGGAAGGGCTCGCCCCAGTACCGCTGGCGGCTGAACAGCCAGTCGCGCAGGCGGTAGTTGACGGTGCCCTCGCCGATGCCGCGCCCGGCCAGCCAGGCGGTGGCGGCGGCCTTGGCCTCGACCACGCTCAGCCCGTCCAGCGACAGGGACGAATCGCCCTCCGAGCGCACCGAGTTGACGATGACCGAGTCGTAGGTGTCGAAGGCGTCGTCCCACTCCGCCGGGTCCGAGCCGCGCCCGTCGGTCGGCTCGACGACGCAGCGCATCGGCAGCGCGAAGGCGCGGGCGAAGGCGAAGTCGCGGTGGTCGTGGGCGGGGACGGCCATGATGGCGCCGGTGCCGTAGCCCATCAGCACGTAGTCGGCGATGAACACCGGCACGGACTCGCCGCTGACCGGGTTGACGGCGTAGGCGCCGGTGAAGACGCCGGTCTTGACCTTGGCCTCGACCTGGCGCTCGACGTCCGACTTGGCGGCGGCCGCGGCCCGGTAGGCGGCGACGGCCTCGGCGGGGGTGGCGGCGCCACCGGTCCACTCGGCGGGCACGCCCTCCGGCCAGGCGGCGGGGACGATCGAGTCGACCAGCCCGTGCTCGGGCGCCAGCACCATGTAGGTGGCACCGAACAGGGTGTCGGGCCGGGTCGTGAAGACGGTGATCTTCCCCCCGTCGACCGAGAAGTCGACCCGGGCGCCCTCGGAGCGCCCGATCCAGTTGCGCTGCTGCAGCTTGATGGCCTCGGGCCAGTCCAGCAGGTCCAGGTCGGCGATCAGGCGGTCGGAGTACGCGGTGATGCGCATCATCCACTGGCGCAGGTTGGACTTGAACACCGGGAAGTTGCCGCGCTCGGAGCGGCCGTCCGCGGTGACCTCCTCGTTGGCCAGCACGGTGCCCAGGCCCGGGCACCAGTTGACCGGCACCTCCTTGGCGTACGCCAGGCGGTACTCGCCCAGCACCTCGTCGCGCTCACCGGCGGTCAGTTCGGCCCAGGCGCGGCCGCCCGGCACCTCGCGCGCGCCGGACTCGAACGCGGCGACCAGCTCGGCGATCGGACGGGCCTTGCCGGCCGCCTCGTCGTACCAGGAGTTGAAGATCTGCAGGAAGATCCACTGCGTCCAGCGGTAGTAGTCCGGGTCGATCGTGGAGATCGAGCGGCGCGGGTCGTGGCCCAGGCCCAGCCGGCGCAGCTGGTGGCGCATGTTGGCGATGTTGGCCTCGGTGGAGACCCGCGGGTGGGTGCCGGTCTGCACCGCGTACTGCTCGGCGGGCAGGCCGAAGGCGTCGTAGCCCAGCGTGTGCAGCACGTTGTGGCCGGTCATCCGCTGGTAGCGGGCGAAGACGTCGGTGGCGATGTAGCCCAGCGGGTGGCCGACGTGCAGGCCCGCGCCCGAGGGGTACGGGAACATGTCCATGATGAAGCTGTGCGGCTTCGCGGCGACGTCGCCGGCGGCCGGGTCGGCCAGCTCACCGGTGGGGTTGGGGGCGTGGAAGGTGCCCTCCTTCTCCCAGATGTCCTGCCAGCGGGACTCGATCTCCGCCGCCAGCGCGGCGCTGTACCGGAACGGCTCGGTCGCGGTCGCGGTCTCGGCCGCGCCGGACGCAGGGGTCGTCTCGCTCATGGTCCTTCAAGCTCCATCGGTGTCAGTTGGCGAACCGCGCGACGCGGCCGACCGTGGACCCGTCCCACGACGCGGGCGGGGGCGGAAAACAAAAAATCCCCTCGCAGGAGGGGACGCCACGCCGACTCCGGCACCGCCCTGGGGCGCGGCCGGTCCTGGTCAGCGCGGCCGGCTAAGGAGCAGGCGCACGGTTCGCATGGGCTCAGGGTACCGCAAGCAGGTCAGGGCGCTCCTGGCCGTCCCACCGGGGCACCACGCCCCCTGTCCCGGTACACCGGCCCGCCTCGGCCCGCCTGCGCCCCACACCGCGCCCCACGCCACACCCCACCTCACCGCGCGGCGCCACCGCCCCGCCCCGCCGCGCCGTCGCGCAGTCCCGCCGCCTCGAAGTCCCGCAGCGCCCTGGCCAGCCGCTCCGACTGCATCCCCGCCGCGAGCGAGCGCGCCAGCCCCGCCGTCCGGGCGGCCTCCCGCTGGTCGCCGAGCCGCCGGTGGGTCTCGGCCAGGCGGACCATCAGCAGCGCCTTGGAACGGGCCCGCCCCGCCCCGAGCCCGGCGACGGCCTCGGCGAGCAGCGCCTTGGCCATCCGGTACTGACCGAGCGCCAGCCGCCCCTCCCCCACCATCCCGGCCAGGTCGGCCCGGGCCTCCTCGGTGCCGGGTACGCCGTCGAGTTCGGCGAAGGCCCGGGCGGCGGCCTCCTCGGCCAGGTCGGCCTCGCCGCGGCGGCCGTGGGCGCGGGCGATCCGGCCGAACTGGCGGGCCCGCCCGGTGGGACTGAGCGCGGGGCCGTGGGAGTCCAGTGCGGTGCGCAGCGCGGTGACGGCGTCCAGGCCGCGCCCGCCGCTGCCCTGGGTGGCGAGCGCCACCAGCGCTCCGAGCCCGGCTACCCCGAGCCGGACGTCGCCGCTGACGTGGGCGGCGCGCAGCGCGGCGACGAAAGCCCGCTGGGCGGCCGCGTCGTGGCCGAGGTCGTACGCGGCCCAGCCGGCCAGGCGGGCGAGCCTGCTGGCGGTGCCGTACAGCTCGCGGCCGAGCCGTTCGTCGTACGCGCCGAGCTCCAACAGCTTGGCCAGCATGGCGAGTTCGGCCCGGGTGGGGCCGAGGACGAGGCCGCCGCCGCAGGAGCGTTCGAGGCGCTGCTTGCTGCGGTAGGACAGCCCGAGTTCGCCGGCCAGCGTGGGGTCGACGCGCAGCGCGCCCTCGCCGCCGCCGACCGGGGGTGGCGGCGAGGCGAGCCGTTCGGCGGCGTGGTCGAGGTCGGCGCTGCGGAACAGGTCGGTGAGGCGGACCGGGCCGGCGTCGGTGGCGGCCTCGCGCAGCGCGGTCTGGGCGGTGTCCGCGGTCCACGGGTCGGTGAGCAGCCGGGGCGAGAGGATCTTGGCGCCGCGGTGGCCGCCCATCCGGCCCCAGAGCTGCTCGTAGGTGACGGCTATGCCGAGGGTGCGGCTGAGCACCTCGCAGACCGTCTGGTCGTGCGGGCTGCGCGGCACCATGCCGCGGTCGCGCCACTTGTACGGGGCGGTGGAGCTGATCGCCAGGCCCGGCGGCAGGGCGAGGCTCACCTCGCGGGCGAGCCGTTCCGGACTCCAACCGAGCTGGTGCAGTATCCGGGCCAGCTCCTCGTTCCGCCTTCGCTGCAGATCGGCCATGGCACGACGGTAGCGGTCCTTCCCACCTGCCCGCCGGTGGCATGCACACAACGGCGAAGAGCCGCCCCCCGTGACGGGAGGCGGCTCTTCGACCACTGTGGAGCTATGGGGAATTGAACCCCAGACCTCTTGCATGCCATGCAAGCGCTCTACCAACTGAGCTATAGCCCCTTGACCTGCGATGTCACCGGGTCTCCCGTCGTTTCCGTCCGGTTTCCCTCGGCGACATCGACTACTTTACACGGTCCGGGGCGTGCTCCTGAAATCCGTTTCCCGAGGCCACCGCCACAGCCCGCACGGCCGCCCGCACGGCCACCCGCCCGCACGGCCACCCGTACAGACGGACACCCGCGCAGACGGACACCCACCCGCACGGACGGCCCCCGCACACACGGACCCCCGTCAGCGCACCGCCCGCCGGCTGCGCGCGGCGAAGCCCGCCCCGACGACCACCACCACGGCGTTGACCGCCAGCGTCACCAGCACCGCGTGCCCCGAGTCGGCGGCCGGTGCCGGCAGGTCCACCTGCCCGAGGAACACCGAACCGATCACCGCGACCCCGATCATCTGCCCGAGCTGCAGGACGGTCACCGTCACCCCGCTGGCGTCGGCCGCGTCCTCCGGGGCCACCCCCGCCAGCGCCCGGGCGAACAGCGGCGCGTAGGCACAGCCCGCGGCCAGGCCGAGCGCGGCCGTCTCCACCAGCACCGCCGCCCCGATCCCGGCGCCGTCGCGGAGCAGCACCCCCAGCAGCAGGTAGCCGCCGCCGAGCAGCACCCCGGCGACCACCGGCAGCGGCCCGTGCAGCCGCCGCGGCAGCCGGTGCCAGCGCAGACTGCCCAGGCCGAAGCCGATCGCGACGGGCGCCGAGCAGAGCCCGGCCCGCAGCGCGGTGTGGCCGAGGGCCGCCTGCTGGTGGAGGGCGAAGGTGAACATGAAGCCCGCGTAGGCCGCCATGATCGTGAACAGTGCGACCGCCGCGGGGCGCAGTCCGGGGGCGCTCAGCACCCGGCCGGGGATGAGCGGTTGCCCGCCGCGTCGGGCGACCCCGCGCTCGACGGCCACGAACAGGCCGAACAGCAGCACGCTGCCGGCGATCATCGCCCAGCCCCAGGCCGGCCAGCCGAGCTCGCTGCCGAGCACCAGCGGCACCACCAGCAGGCCGAGCGCCGAGCCCAGCACCACCAGGCCGGGGACGTCGAAGCCGCGCGAGGCGTCACCGGGCAGCCGCGGCAGCAGTCGGGCGCCGGCCACCAGCAGCACCAGCCCGATCGGCACGTTGACCAGGAACACCGGCCGCCACCCGGTGCCGAACAGGTCGGCGCTGACCAGCACCCCGCCGAGCACCTGCCCGAGCGCGACGCCGACGGCCAGCACCGCCGAGTAGAGGCCGATCGCCCGGGTGCGGGCGGCACCGGTGAAGGTGCGCTGCAGCAGGCTCGTCACCTGCGGCACCATCAGGGCCGCACCCGCGCCCTGGAGCAGCCGGAAGGCGATCAGCGTGCCGGTGGTCGGGGCGAGGCCGCAGGCCAGCGAGGTGAAGGTGAAGGCGGCCAGGCCCAGTTGGAAGAGTCGGCTGAAGCCGTAGCGGGCGCCGAGGCGGGCGCCGGTGATCAGCAGGACCGCGTAGGCGACGGTGTAGCCGGCGATCACGAATTGCAGGGCGGCGCCGGAGGCACCCAGGTCGGTTCGGATGGTCGGCGCCGCGACGTTGACGATGGAGCCGTCGACCACGGCCATGCACTGCCCGCTCAGGACGATCGCGAGGAGCAGCCCCGGCCGTACGGCCGGGGTTGCTCCGGTGGTGCCGCCGGCCGCGTCGGGCCGGGTCTGGAGGTCCGTCATGGCCACCAGCCTGGGGCGGCGCCGGTACTGGTGGTTAGAGCCTGCTGATCCTGGTACCGGCAGCACCTGTATCGCCCGCGCGCCCTGCGGCACGATGGACGGCATGACCGTGCTGGAGGAACTCCCCGTCGCGACGGGCGACCGCGAACGCCGGCGCACCGAGCTGGCCCGCTTCCTGAAGGCCTGCCGGGCGCGGGTCACCCCGGAGGACGTCGGCCTGCCGCCGGGGCTGCGCCGTCGCACGCCGGGGCTGCGGCGCGAGGAGGTGGCGCAGCTCGCCGGGGTCGGGGTCACCTGGTACACGTGGCTGGAGCAGGGGCGGCCGATCAACGCGAGCGAGCAGGTGCTGCTGGCGGTGGCCCGGGCGCTGCGGCTGGACGGCACCGAGCGCGAGCACCTGTTCCGGCTGGCCGGGACGGCGCCCTCGCCACTGGCCCAGCCGGCCCCGCCGGAGCTGAGCCCGGCGATCCAGGTGATCCTGGACTCGCTGGCGCCGCTGCCGGCGGCGGTCTCCAACACCCGGTTCGACGTGCTGAGCTTCAACCGGCCGTACCGCTCGCTGTTCGGCATCGAGCGGATGCGCCCGGCCCACGGGGTGTTCTTCAACAGCCTCTGGTGCATGCTGACCGCGCCGAAGTGCTGCAACCCGTGCGAGAACCCGGAGGAGACGCTGCCGCGGATGGTGGCGGTGCTGCGCTCCGCGTACGGCAAGCACGTCGGCGAGCCGGCCTGGGAGGCCCACGTGCAGCAGCTGTCGGCCCGCAGCGAGGTGTTCCGGGAGCTGTGGGCCCGGCAGGAGGTGGCGCCGCCGAAGACCCTGCACCGGATCTTCCGTCACCCGGAGCTCGGCGTGATGCGGCTGAACGCCACCTACCTGACGATGCCGGGCGTGCCGGAGTGCTACATCGTCGTGTACGTCCCGGAGAGCCCGTACGACCGCGAGCTGGTGGAGCGGCTCAACTCCCTGCCCCCGGGCGGCTGGCGGCACACCTGCAAACCGTAGGAGCCGCTGGGGCCGCGAGGGGCCGCCCCTCCGGCCCGCACCCGGCGCCCCCCGTGCCCCGAAACGCCGGGAGGCCGCCACCCCTTGGGTGACGGCCTCCTGAACTGCTGTGGAGCTATGGGGAATTGAACCCCAGACCTCTTGCATGCCATGCAAGCGCTCTACCAACTGAGCTATAGCCCCGCGACGCGGGCGACCCTGGCTCCGGAACTCCGATTTCCACGACCGCCGATGCGGAGTGGAGCTATGGGGAATTGAACCCCAGACCTCTTGCATGCCATGCAAGCGCTCTACCAACTGAGCTATAGCCCCGCACTCACCGGATCTCCCGCTTCCCTTCCGGGCTGCGTTCCTTCCCTGCGAACGAGGAAGACTCTAGCTGGTCAGGCCCGGAACTGCGAAATCCGCTTCTTCCGGGCCCCGACGAAGTCCCCGATGAAGCCCCCACGAAGCCCCCCGCGAAGCCGCCGCGAAGCCCGACGAAACCCCCGTCGCCGGGTGCCGTCAGCTGCCGTCAGGTGTCGTCGCCGATCACCGGCTGCGGGAGCGTGCCCGCGTTGTGCTCCAGCAGCCGCCAGCCGCGCGCGCCCTTGCCGAGCACCGACCAGCAGCAGTTGGACAGCCCGCCGAAGCACTCCCACAGGGGAGGCTCCAGGCCCAGCAGCCGCCCGAGCATGGTCCGGATGGTGCCGCCGTGGCTGACCACCACCAGGGTGCCGTTCTCCGGCAGCTTGCCGACGGCCTCCAGCACCACCGGCACCGAGCGGTCGGCGACCTCGGTGGACAGCTCCCCGCCACCGCGGCGCACCGGCTCCCCGGCCGCCCAGGCCGCGTACTCCTCCGGGTGGCGCTCACGGATCTCGGCGTTGGTCAGCCCCTGCCAGGAGCCCGCGTACGTCTCCCGCAGGCCCTCGTGGTGCTGCACGTCCAGCCCGGTGACCGTGGCCAGCTCCTCGGCCGTGCGCCGGGCGCGTGTGAGGTCCGAGGAGATCAGCAGGTCGGGGCGCAGGCCGGAGAGCAGCCGGGCCGCCCGCTGGGCCTGCAGCACGCCCTGGCCGGTCAGGTCGATGTCCGTGGTGCCCTGGAAGCGCGATTCGAGGTTCCAGGACGTCTGGCCGTGCCGCCAGAAGACGATGCGCGGGCCGCGCGCATCCCTGCTCAGTGCAGGTCCTCGGGCTTGCCGAAGTCGTCGGCGGGGGCGACGGCGTTGCCGGCGTCGTCGGTGATCGCGTCGGGACGGTTGCGCGACTCCAGGGCGTCCGCGGGCAGCGGCAGCTCGGGGCAGTCCTTCCAGAGGCGGTCCAGCGAGTAGAAGGAGCGCTCCTCGGAGTGCTGGACGTGCACGACGATGTCCAGGTAGTCGAGCAGGATCCAGCGGCCCTCGCGCTCGCCCTCGCGGCGCACCGGCTTGATGTCCAGCTGCTCGCGCAGCTGGTCCTCGATCTCCTCGGCGATCGAGCGGACCTGGCGGTCGTTGTTCGCGGAAGCGATCAGGAAGGCGTCGGTGATCGACAGCACCTCGCTGACGTCGAAGGCGATGATGTTGTGCGCGAGCTTGTCGGCTGCCGCCTGCGCGGCGACGTTGATGAGCTGCTGGCTGTGGTCGGTGACGGTCACGGTGTTCTTCCGGCTCGGCGGCTTGGGGCGGCCCCGGCACGGTGGCCGGGGTCGCCTTCCAGGATCTCACGCCGTCCCCGCGGCCTCGGACTGCATTTTCCGGGGCCGCGGGGCGGGCCTGGGCCGGAGCCGGGCGCCTACTGGGACTTCGGCGGCTGGTAGTCCTTGCCGAGCACGACCACCAGGTCCGCGTTCTGGGCGTCCCCGACCTTCTTCACCGCCGTGTCCGGCAGCCCCAGGCTGGTCGCCAGGGACTTCGCCGCGGCCTGCCGGGCGTCGTCGGTGTAGCGGATCTCACTGTTGGCCTGCGGCGAGGTCCTGGCGCCGCCCGGGATGAACGTCAGGCCCGAGTTGACGATCTGGACCTGCGCCGCGGCGCCCGCCGCGTCGTTTCCGGAGGCGTCCTGCAGCGAGACCCGGGCGGGGGCGTCGCCGGCCGCCGCGGACTTCACCGTGCCGCCGAGCACGTCCTTGACCTGCTTGCCCGCCGTCGCCTCGTCCAGGCTGCCGTCCGGCTTGACGGTCAGCGCGGTGGTGCCGAAGTGGCCGTCCTTCGCCTGCTGGGCGAGCTGGGCGAGCACGCCGGCCAGGGCGTCCTCGGGCAGCGAGGGGTCGAGCACCGCGTTCATCCGGTGCACGTCGTCCTTGGCGTCCTTGAAGTCGGTCGGCATGGTGCGCACCACGGCGTCCATGACCTGCCCGAACCGGGCCAGCTGGGCGTCCCGGTTCTCGCCGGGCGCCTGCAGGGTGGCGTACGCGACCGCGGCCTTTCCGCTGAGCATGGTGTTCTTGCCGGCCGCGGAGAGCAGCTTGCCGTCCGGCTTGCCGCCCTCGTGGGTCTCGGCGTTGGTGTCCACCCGGACGCCGCCGAGCTGGGAGACCAGCAGTTCCAGGTAGGGGGTGTCCAGCCGCCAGGTGCCGGCCACCGGGGCGCCGAGCACGGTGGACAGGCCGTCCCGGGTCGCCGAGGCGCCGATCGCGTCCATGGCCTGGCCGACCGTGGTCACCGGCGGGTCGCCCGGTCCGGGCAGCCGCAGCACGTCGGGCAGCAGCAGCACCGTGCCCTTGTGCCCGGAGGCGTCGTCGACCAGCAGCGCGCTGGAGACCTTGCCCTGGAGGTCTCGCAGGTGGACGACGTTGACCTGCCGCCCGCCCGCCGCGGCGGCCGCGGTCGGCTTGTCCCCGGTGAACCACAGGTAGCCGCCGACGCCGCCGGCCGCGAGGGCCAGCACCACGCCGAGGCCGACCAGCCGGTTCTTCAGCTTGCGGCGCCGCTCGGCGCGCACCTCGCTGCGGGATTCGGCGAACTTCAGCCAGTCGATGACGTCCTCGGACTCCTCCGCCTCCTCGTCGACGAAGGTGAACTCGCCCGTGGCGTAGGAGTCCTTGGGCGCCCGGCCGCCGGCCTTGCCGGCCCTGGCCCCGGCGACCTGCTCGGAGGGCGCCGCCGGCTCGGCGGGGGCCGCGGCCGTGGCGGGCCCGGGGGTGCGGCGGCGCGGCGGCGGCACGACGGCGGGCGCCGCGGGCGGCTCCGGCCGCGGCTCGACCTGAGGCTGCGGCTGCGGCTCGGCGACCACCGGCGCGGCCTGGTAGGCCTGCTGGTAGCCCTGGGCCTGCTGCTGGTAGCCCCCGTACGGGCCCTGCCCGTAGACCGGCTGCCCGTACTGGTCGTAGCTCTGCTGCTCGTACTGCTGCGGCTCGTACCCCTGCTGCTGACCGTACCCCTGCTGCTGCGGGAACTGCCCGGTCTGCTGGTACCCCTGGGCCTGCTGCCCGCCGTACGGGCCCTGCCCGTACACCGGCTGCCCGTACTGGTCGTAGGTCTGCGGCTCGTACTGCTGCTCGTACTGCTGCCCGTACGCCGACGGCTGCTGCACCGACTGGTACTCCTGGCCCTGGTACGGCTGCTGGTACTGGCCGGTGGACCACTCCTCCGGCCGCTGCCCGCCGTTGCCGCTGCCGTTACCGCTGCGATCGGTCACGCCCGCTCCTGGCTCAGGTCCCGTGCGGCGCGTACAGCGCCCGCTTGTCGATGTAGCGGACCACCCCGTCCGGGACGAGGTACCAGACCGGCTCGCCCTTGGCGACCCGGTTGCGGCAGTCCGTGGAGGAGATGGCCAGCGCCGGGACCTCCACCAGGGAGACCCCGCCCACCGGCAGCCCGGCGTCCGACAGGACGTGCCCAGGACGGGTGCAGCCGATGAAGTGGGCCAGCGAGAAGAGCTCGTCCGAGTCGTGCCAGGACAGGATCTGGGCGAGCGCGTCGGCGCCGGTGATGAAGAAGAGGTCCGCGTCCGGGTGCATGGCGTGCAGGTCGCGCAGGGTGTCGACGGTGTACGTCGGGCCCTGGCGGTCGATGTCGATCCGGCTCACCGAGAACTGCGGGTTCTCGGCGGTGGCGATGACCGTCATCAGGTAGCGGTCCTCGGCCGGGGTGACGTGGCGGTCGCTCTTCTGCCAGGGCTCACCGGTCGGGACGAAGATCACCTCGTCCAGGTGGAACGCGCTCGCCACCTCGCTCGCGGCGACCAGGTGGCCGTGGTGGATCGGGTCGAAGGTGCCGCCCATCACGCCCAGGCGCTTCTTCACCGGTTCCGGTCCGCCGGGATTCCCGGCCTGCTCTCCCATGCCGCCACACCTTACGCGACGCCCGTTGCGGTGCGGGAACGCCCGTGTGGGGGTTGTCCGCAGATGCGTGAGGGAGCGGCCGGCGCACTGGCCGGACGCTCCCCGAGCGGTCCCGGGACCGGGCTCAGCGGTCCCGGTTGAAGCGGGTGGTGATGAAGAGCAGGAGGACCAGGATGAACAGCGCGGCGCCACCCGTCAGCAGCGGGTTGAGGCTGTCGTGGTTGCCCCCCTCGGCGAGGAGGTTCAGGGCGGGGAGTGCGGCAGCAGTGCTCATGGTCGGCGGGACCTTCTCGGCTCGGTGACGGACCTGGGGGTGGTTCCGGGCCGGTGAGGGCCCACCCGTCATCGTACGGGGGGTTACACGGCAACCGCTCGGCGGCCCACCGCCGCTGACCGGGCGTGAGCGAACCGAGTGGGACGCGGCGTCTACTGGCCCCGGAAGGCGCGGGCCATGATCCAGACCAGCAGGCCGATCCCGACGAAGGAGGCGATCACGATGATCCGCAGGAACAGGCCCGGGCCGGCCTCGTCGGAGATGGGTGCGGCCAGGCTGACCAGCGCTTCGGTGGACATCTGAGGGACTCCTCGAACTGCTCGGTACCGCGGCCGGGTCCGGTCTCGGTTCTCCAGGGCATTCAGGGTAAACCCGCCTCACACCGGCACCCCCCACCGGCCCCCGCGCGGCGCCCGACCCGCCCGCGGACCGCCCGCTCCCCCACCCGTGCGCCCACCCGACAGCCGCCCGACAGCCCGCCCGTCCGCCCGTCCGCACCCGCTCCGGGGACGAGTACGCAACCGCGGACGTTGCACAGGCAGTCGTTGCAGACGAGTCACTGCCGGCGAAGACCAGCGGGGGCCGGGCGCCGCGCCCGGGGCCGCCGTCGACCAGGAGGTACGCAGACCATGACCGACACGACCGCGAACGCCCCGAGCCGCCGTCGCCAACGCTTCCCCGAGATCTCCACCCGGGCCTGGGAGCACCCCGCCGACCGCTCGGCGCTGGTCGCCCTGCGCAAGCTGTCCGGCTTCGACGACATCCTGCGCAAGCTCGCCGGGCTGGTCTCCGAGCGCTCGATCCGGCTGATGTTCCTGGCCACCGCCGTGAAGACCTCCGAGCGCCAGTTCCCCGAGCTGTACGACATGGTCCGCGACGCCGCCTACGCGCTCGACCTGGAGCAGGTCCCAGACCTGTACGTCACCCAGGACCCGACGGTCAACGCGTTCACCATCGGCATCGACACCCCGATCATCGTGATCACCAGCGGCCTGGTCGAACTGCTGGACGAGGAGGAGCTGCGCTCCGTCATCGGCCACGAGGTCGGCCACGCGATGTCCGGCCACGCCGTCTACCGGACGATGCTGATGATCCTCACCAACATCGCCGCCCGGATCGCCTGGGTGCCGCTCGGCAACCTGGCGATCACGGCCGTCATCACCGCGCTCAAGGAGTGGTTCCGCAAGGCCGAGCTGTCCAGCGACCGGGCCGGCCTGCTCGCCGGGCAGGACGTCCAGGCGTCCATGCGGGCCCTGATGAAGCTGGCCGGCGGGCACAACCTGGCCGAGATGAACGTCGACGCCTTCCTGGAGCAGGCCGAGGAGTACGACAAGGCCGGGGACCTGCGCGACGGCGTGCTCAAGCTGCTCCAGCTCCTGCCGCAGACCCACCCGTTCGCGGTGGTCCGGGTCGCCCAGCTGAAGAAGTGGGCGGAGAGCGACGAGTACCGCTCGATCCTGGCCGGCGCCTACCCGCGCCGCACCGACGACCGGGACACCTCGGTCGGCGAGCAGTGGAAGGCCGCCGCCGAGCACTACACGACCTCGGTGAAGGAGAGCAAGGACCCCCTGATGGGTCTGCTGCGGGACGTGGCCGGCGGCGCCGCGACCGTCGGCGGCAAGCTCCGGGACACCTTCACCGGCGGCAACCGCACCGACTCCGGGGACCGCACCGACGGCTGACCCCCGCCGCCGGGCCGCCGTACACGGCCGGTGACCCGCCCGGGTCACCGGCCGACCCGCCGCCGGGGCCGCTCAGCTCCCCGCCAGCACCCCGCACACCTGCCAGGCCGGCCGCGCGTGGTTGCCCGGGTCGACCGGCGTCGGCTGCGCCACCGCGGTGCCCTGGGCGGTGGCCAGCACCGGCTGGAGGAAGGCCGCCATCGAGGAGGTGCACGGCGCCGGACCGGCCTGCAGCACCGCGTCCACCAGCCGCAGCTGCGCCTGGCCCAGGTCGACCCGGTCGAACTGGAAGGTCAGCTCGCGCCGCACGGTCTCCAGGGTGACGGGCGCGCCGGCCGGGGCACCGGCGGGCTTCAGCGCGTAGACGAAGGTGTGGTCGGTGGTGATCTGCAGGGTGCTGCCGTCCGCCTCGTCGACCCGCATCGCGCCGACCGCCTTCACGGTGTCGGAGGCGAGCGCGACCTGCGCCGGGTCGAAGCGGACGATCCAGCCGGTCACCGCGTGGTGCCGGTCGTCCACCGGCTGGGTGACACCGGCGTCGAACTGGGCCTGCTCACCGGGCGTGACGTAGGCCCGCACGTCCGTGGTGACGCCCTGGACCAGCGCCGCCGGCGTCAGCGAGGAGGCGATCAGGTAGCGCTGCACGGTGTCGAGCGCCTTGGTCACCTCGACCTTGCTGAAGTGCTCGGTGGCCGCCCCGGCCGGGGTGTTCAGCCCGGCCGTCCCGTCGCCGTAGCCGGTCGGCAGCGCGGCGAACGGACGTGCCGGGTCGGCGACCGGGCGGACGGCCGAGGCCGGGCTCAACGCGACCAGGCTGACGGTCAGTTGAGTGCCCTCCGGCCGCGCCGCGATCCCCTTGGGCGAGTTCACCCCGAAGTACACCGCGGCCCCGAAGGCCAGCAGGATGAGCAGCAGCAGGGCGAGCGCCTGACGCGGCACGCTGCCCAGCGGCCCGAGCCGCACCCGGGCCCGGGTGGCCTTGCCGAAGGAGCCCGCGAGCCGCTCCCGGGCGGACAGCTCCTGGATCCGGGCAGCCCGGACGAACGACTCGTCGAAGACGACGGACCGGAACTCGTCCTCGTTGCCGGAACCGCCCTCGGGCGTACCCTCAGGAGGCTCGCGTGGGTCACCCATAGCACCAGGGTAGGCGCACACCGGGCCCGCCACGAGGGCCCCCGCACAGATTCCCGGGAACGCTCCGTGACCACCGCTCCGGGCGCACGCCCCCTCAGCCGGCCCTACGGCGTCGACGCCACCAGCGACGGCTCGGCCGGCGCGGACCGCGGGTCGGCGCCCGGGCTGCTGCTGCCCGACTCCGGGCGGCGGGGCGCCCCCGAGGAGCCGCCCACGCCCTGGTAGACCGCCGCGACCGCCACGGCCACCAGGCTCACGCCCATGAGCACGGCGAGCACCCAGGCCACCGGCCGGTGCCAGCGCTGCTGGGCGACGTACCGCCCGCGGGCCCGCACCGGGTCGTAGCGCCTGCCCCATCGCCGGCCCCGGCGGCCGGTCACCCGGCCCGGGCCCGACCAGGGGTCGGGGTAGAGGTGGTCCTCGTCGAGTCCGCTCGGGTACGGGCGCAGCTCCAGCGGCAGCCCGTCCCCGGCCGGAACGTCATAGCTCCAACCCGGCCCCGCGGAGTCCGTCTCGAACCGCGCCTCGGCGGCGGCGAGCTGCCGCTCCTTGGCTGTCGGCTCGTGCACGGCGGCGGACCGGACGAAGGCCTCATCGAAGACCACGGTGGCGAACTCGTCGTCCGCACCACCGTGGTCGGCGCCGTCGGGGTACGGCAAGCCCCCCACATCCTCAGCCACGGATTCAGCGTATTACCGGCCGGGCGATTTGTCTGTGGCTCCCGGCAGTTGGTCCGTCACACGTGTGACGGCCGCCCCGTGCGCCGCGGTCAGCGGCCCTCGGCGCCCCCGCCCACGGTCTGCGCGGCCTCGCCGCGGACATGCCCGTCACCAGTGACGATGTACTTGGTGCTGGTCAGCTCCGGCAGGCCCATCGGGCCGCGGGCGTGCAGCTTCTGGGTGGAGATGCCGATCTCCGCGCCGAAGCCGAACTCACCGCCGTCGGTGAACCGGGTGGAGGCGTTGACGGCCACCGTGGTCGAGTCCACCAGCTGGGTGAAGCGGCGGGCGGCGGCCTGCGAGGTGGTGACGATCGCCTCGGTGTGGCCGGAGGACCAGCGGCGGATGTGCGCGACGGCGGCGTCCAAGGAGGGCACCACGGCCGCGGCCAGGTCGTACGAGAGGTACTCGGCGCCCCAGTCCTCGTCGGTGGCGGGCACCGCGGTGACACCGGTGCCCTCGGCGGCCTTGAGCACCGCCTCGTCACCGTGCACGGTCACCCCGGCCCCGGCCAGGGCGGCCAGCGCGAGCGGCAGGAAGGCGTCCGCGACGTCCTGGTGCACCAGCAGCGTCTCGGCCGAGTTGCAGACGCTGACCCGCTGGGCCTTGGAGTTCAGCAGGATGCCGACGGCCATCGCCAGGTCGGTCTGCGCGTCCACGTACACGTGGCAGTTGCCGGTGCCGGTCTCGATCACCGGGACGGTCGAACCCTCGACCACGGTGCGGATCAGCGAGGCCCCGCCGCGCGGGATCAGCACGTCGACCAGGCCGCGGGCGCGCATCAGCTCCTGCACCGACTCCCGGCTCTCCCCCGGGACGAGCTGGATCACGTCGGCCGGCAGCCCGGCCGCGACGACGGCGTCCCGCAGGACGGCGACCAGCGCGGTGTTGGAACGGTAGGCGGAGGCGGAGCCGCGCAGCAGCACCGCGTTGCCGGACTTCAGGCAGAGCGCGGCGGCGTCCGCGGTGACGTTCGGCCGGGCCTCGTAGATGATGCCGACCACGCCCAGCGGCACCCGTACCTGACGCACGTCCAGGCCGTTCGGCAGGGTGTAGCCGCGCACCACCTCGCCGACCGGGTCGGCCAGGCCGGCCACGTCGCGCACGTCGGAGGCGATCGCGGCGATCCGCTCGACGGTCAGGCTCAGCCGGTCGATCACCGACTCGGCCGTCCCCGCCTCGCGGGCCCGGGCGACGTCCTCGGCGTTGGCCGCGAGGATCTCGGCGCCGCGGGCCTCCAGCGCGTCCGCGATCGCCAGCAGGGCGGTGTCCTTGGCCCGACGCGGCAGCGGGGCGAGCGCCGCGGCGGCCTCCCGGGCTCGGCGCGCTACGGCGATGACGGGGCTGTCGGCGGTGGCGAGGTCGCTGGTCATGCCGCCAAGGTTAGCGACTGCCGCCGCGCCGCCGAACCGCCATTTCGCCCGGTGAGACACCGGGCGGACGGGCTCGGCACGCGCCCGGCACCTCAGTACGGGTGCACCCCGCCCAGGTGCGGCGGCGGATCGCCGAAGCCCTCGGCGACCCGCTTGTGGTACGTCGCCCGGTCGACCACCTCCAGCCCGACGATCTCCCACGGCGGCAGGCTCGCGGTCACCTTGTGCTCGCCCCACAGCCGCAGCGCTATCGCCGCCGCGTCGTGCAGGTCCCGGGCCTGCTCCCAGTAGCGGATCTCGGCGTGGTCGGCCGCGTAGCGGGCGGTCAGGAAGAACGAGTGGTCGTGCGCCAGCCGCTCCAGCGAAGCCCGTAGCGAGGACAGCGGCGTGGTCTGCCCGGCCACGCTCAGCACCACGTGCCACAGCCGCGCCTGCTCCGGCACGCTGGGCGGATCAGCCGCCTGCGCGCGCTGCGGCCGCAGCCTGCGCACCCCGCCGGGCCCCTGCGGCGTCGGACCGGTCGGCTCCGCGGGGCCGTCCCCGCGTCCGCCGTCGATACTGGTCAGCCGCCGGCCCGCCGTCCCTCCGGTCAGCGCTGCCTCGCGCCTGCGTTCCACCGGCGGCCTCCTGTTCGGCGATCTCGTGTCGTCCCCCCGACCCGGCCGGCCCTCGGCCGACCGGTACGGCTGCGCCCCTCCTCGCCCGCGGCCGGACCGCTCCCGGTACGGAGCGGCCCGCCGACCGCGCTGCGCCGTCCGGCCGATGCCGGCCGAACGGCCGGTCAGCCGCGCAGAACGACCAGGTCGTCCCGGTGGACGACCTCGCGCTCGTACCCGGCGCCGAACTCCTGGGCCAGGTCACGGGTGGACCGGCCGAGCAGACGGGGCAACTCCCTCGCATCAAAGTTGACCAGTCCGCGGGCCACGATGTGGCCGTTTTCGGCAAGAAGGTCCACCGGATCACCCGCCGTGAACTCCCCGTCGACCTTGGTCACCCCGGCCGGCAGCAGCGAGGCGCCGCCCGAGACGACCGCCTCGACCGCGCCCGCGTCCAGGTGCAGGGCGCCGCGCGGGCTGCTGGCGTGGGCCAGCCAGAGCATCCGGTCGGAGCTGCGGCTGCCGGTGCGCCGGAAGAGCGTTCCGGTGGGCCGCCCGGCCAGTGCGTCGGCGGCGTGGCTGGCCGCGGTGAGCACCACCGGGATGCCCGCCCCGGTGGCGATCCGGGCCGCCTCGACCTTGGTGACCATGCCGCCGGTGCCCACGCCCGCCTTCCCCGCGCTGCCGATCTGGATGCCGTCGAGGTCGTGCGGGCCGCCGACCTCGGCGATCCGGCTGGTGCCGGGCCGGGACGGGTCGCCGTCGTAGAGGCCGTCCACGTCGGAGAGCAGCACCAGCAGGTCGGCCCGGACCAGGTGGGCGACCAGCGCGGCCAGCCGGTCGTTGTCCCCGAACTTGATTTCGGCGGTGGCGACGGTGTCGTTCTCGTTGACGACCGGCATCGCGCCCATCGCCAGCAACTGGTCCAGCGTCCGGAAGGCGTTGCGGTAGTGGGCGCGGCGGCTGGCGTCCTCGGCGGTGAGCAGCACCTGGCCGACCCGGATGCCGTACCGGGCGAAGGAGGCGGTGTACCGCGCGACCAGCAGTCCCTGGCCGACGCTGGCCGCGGCCTGCTGCCGGGCCAGGTCCTTGGGCCGCTTGTCCAGGCCGAGCGGGGCGAGCCCGGCGGCGATGGCGCCGGAGGAGACGAGCACGACCTCGGGCGCGTCCGGGCGGCTGCGCACCTTGGCGAGCGCGTCCACCAGGGCGTCCACCCGGTCGGCGTCCAGGCCGCCGGCCGCCGTGGTGAGTGAGGAGGAGCCGACCTTGACCACGATCCGCCGTGCGGTCAGCACCTCCTCCCGCAGTGAGTCCTCGCTCATCTCGCTGTACGCCCTTCCGGTGTGGTGCGGGTGCGGCGGGGCCGGGCCCGGCCGTCATGCCCGAAATCTACGCGATCCGCGCAGGTCGCCCCCAGGGTGTTTCACCGGCTGGACCCGCCCTGCGCACGGGCCCGTCACAGCCCGGCCGCCAATCCGGACGGCTGGTATGGTCCCTGACCGAAAGCCAGATCGGGGGACGGCTTCTTGCCCGCTGTACCCACTCGTCTTCGACCTTCCTGCAGAACGGGGCGGCGCCGCACTGGGCAGGCCGGCAACGGTTCGCGACCGCGCGCCCAGGAGAAATGCGCACCATGCGTTCGTACACCACGAAGCTCACCGTCGCCGCGCTGGCGGCGGCCACCGCCCTCTCGCTCGCGGCCTGCGGCCCCGACAACTCCGACCCGGCCGGCACGGGCGGCGCCACCGGAGCGGCCCCGGCGCAGACCGGCGCGGCGACCGGCGGTTCGGCCGCCGCCCCGTCCGGTGCCGCCACGGGAGGTGCCACCGCGGGAGGTGCCGCCACCGGCGGCGCGGCAACCGGGGGCGCGGCGACCGGCGGCGCCGGTACGGCCGGAGCGTCGGCGGGCGGGGCCGGCGGGGCCGGCGGCGGGAAGGTTCCGCAGGCCGCCACCGCCGTGAAGGTCGGCCAGCCGGCCACCGTCGACTTCGCCGACAAGACCTCCAAGGTCGCCACCAAGCTGCAGATCACCGTCACCGGCATCGAGGTCGGCTCGCTGCAGGACCTCACCGCCGCCAAGGTCTCGACCACCGGGCTGGAGGGGAAGACCCCGGTCTACGTCAGCTACACCATCAAGAACCTCGGCGACGCCAGCCTGTCCTTCACCGCCCCGGACTCCAAGTTCGTCGTGTTCGACACCAACGGCGACAAGGGCCTCAACGTCATGAACGCCACCACCCCGCTGCCCAAGTGCACGGGTGCGAAGTTCCAGGGCGTCACCAAGGGCGCCGAGGCCAAGGGCTGCACCATCATCGCCACCACCGGCACCACCCCGGCCGCGGTCGGCTACACCGACCTGGCCGACCTGCTCAAGCTCCAGGCCTCCTGGACGAAGTGACGGCCGGTCGCGGTCGACCGGAATGCGGACGGCCCCGCCACCCTGTCGGGGTGGCGGGGCCGTCCGCATCACACGGGCATCACCCACGCGGGGCCGACATGGGTGTCGGCCCGGACGTCGACTCAGTGGTCCTCGTCGTCGTCCTCGATGGCGGCCTGCCGGCCGCTGGCGAGCGCCTCGAAGGCGAGGAACTCGGCCTCGGCCGCGTCCCGGCCCTTCTGCTTCTCGCGACGGCGGTCGACCGCCGGACGCTGGGTCTCCATGCGGTGGTCCTCACCGCGGCGGCCGAGCATCTCGGCGCCGGCGGCCATGGTCGGCTCCCAGTCGAAGACGACGGCGTTCTCCTCGGGGCCGATGATGACGGTGTCGCCCTCGTGCGCCCCGATCTTCCACAGCCGCTCCTCGATGCCGAGGCGGGCCAGCCGGTCGGCCAGGTAGCCGACGGCCTCGTCGTTGCTGAAGTCGGTCTGGCGGACCCAGCGCTCCGGCTTGACGCCGCGGATGCGGTAGGCGCCGTCCTCCTCCTCGATGGTGAAGCCCTCGTCGTCGACGGCCGTGGGCCGCAGCACGATCCGGGTGGACTCCTCGACCGGCTTGGCGGCGCGCGCCTCGGCGACGATCTTCGCCAGCGCGAAGTTCAGCTCGCGCAGGCCCTTGCGGGAGGCGGCGGAGACCTCGAACACCTGGAAGCCGCGCTCCTCCAGCGAGGCACGGGTCAGGTCGGCGATGTCCTGGCCGTCCGGGACGTCCACCTTGTTGAGCGCGACCAGGCGCGGACGGTCCTCCAGACCGCCGTACTCGGCGAGCTCGGCCTCGATGGTCTCCAGGTCGGTCAGCGGGTCGCGGCCGGGCTCCAGGGTGGCGCAGTCCAGCACGTGCACCAGCACCGAGCAGCGCTCGACGTGCCGCAGGAACTCCAGGCCCAGGCCCCGGCCCTGGCTGGCGCCCGGGATCAGGCCGGGCACGTCGGCGATCGTGTAGACGGTGTCGCCCGCGGTGACCACGCCGAGGTTGGGGATCAGGGTGGTGAACGGGTAGTCCGCGATCTTCGGCTTGGCGGCGGAGAGCACCGAGATCAGCGAGGACTTGCCGGCGCTCGGGTAGCCGACCAGGGCCACGTCGGCGACGGACTTGAGCTCCATCACGATGTCGCGGGCGTCACCGGGCTCGCCGAGCAGCGCGAAGCCCGGCGCCTTGCGGCGGGACGAGGCGAGCGCGGCGTTGCCGAGGCCGCCGCGGCCGCCCTGGGCGGCGATGAAGCTGGTGCCGTGGCCGACCAGGTCGGCGAGCACGTTGCCCTTGCGGTCCAGCACCACGGTGCCGTCCGGCACGAACAGGACGAGGTCCCCGCCGTCGGCGCCGGTGCGGTGGCCGCCCGCGCCGGGCTTGCCGTTGGTGGCCTTGCGCTTGGGCGAGTGGTGGTACTCGAGCAGGGTGGTGACCTGCGCGTCCACGGTGAGGATCACACTGCCGCCCTCCCCGCCGTTACCGCCGTCCGGGCCGCCGAGCGGCTTGAACTTCTCACGGTGAACGGAGGCGCAGCCGTGGCCTCCGTTACCCGCGGCGACGTGAAGTTCGACGCGGTCCACGAAGGTGGTCATGGGTGTGCCTCCAGTACGGGAAAGGGTTCTGTCTGCGTGAAGCGCGAAGGGTGGACCGGAGAATTCCGGCCCACCCTTCAGTGTGAGTCCTGTCAGACTCGGGAGTCCGCTGGGACTCAGGCCTCGACGGCCACGATGTTGACGACCTTGCGGCCGCGACGGTTGCCGAACTGGACCGCACCGGCGGTCAGCGCGAACAGGGTGTCGTCGCCACCGCGGCCGACACCGGCACCCGGGTGGAAGTGGGTGCCACGCTGGCGGACGAGGATCTCGCCGGCCGAGACGACCTGGCCACCGAAGCGCTTCACGCCGAGGCGCTGGGCGTTCGAGTCACGGCCGTTACGAGTAGAGCTTGCGCCCTTCTTGTGTGCCATTTTTCGCTATCCCCTTACTTGCTGACCGAGTCGATGCTGGTGATGCGCACCGCGGTGTGCTTCTGACGGTGACCCTGACGACGGCGGTAGCCGGTCTTGTTCTTGTAGCGCAGGATGACGATCTTGTCGCCCTTGGTCTGGTCGACCACCTCGGCGTGAGCCTTCACGCCGGCCAGGACCCACGGGTCGGAGGTGACGGCGTCACCGTCGACGACCAGGATGGTCGAGAGCTCCACCGAGTCACCCGGCTTGGCCTCGATACGGTCGATCTCCAGCACGTCGCCGACGGCGACCTTGTGCTGGCGGCCGCCTGCGCGAACGATCGCGTACATGCGGTACCTACTTTCCCAACTCGGTCGGAACTCCCGACGCCAGCCACCTGGGTACGGACACAGGAGCCTCTCCCCGTTCACTCCGCGCTGGGCGCGGGACTCTCGGGAAGGTGATGTGCTCGGGAGCGCGGCGTAGACACGCCGAAGGTCAAGAATACGGACCGGCGGCCCAGGGGGCAAACCGGCCCGTACGGCCGGGGGCGGGAAGGACTCCCGCCCCCGGCGTGGGCACTACTCGGCCGCCGTATCACCCTCGGCGGCCGCGGCCTTCTTGGCCGCCGCGCTCGTCCGCTTGGTCGCGGTCTTGCGGGCGGTGGTCTTCTTGGCCGCCGTCGTCGTCTTCTTGGCGGCGGTCTTCTTCGCGGTGGTGGTCTTGCGGGCGGCCCGCTTCTTCGGCGCCGGGGCCTCCTCGGCGGGCGCCTCCTCCGCGGCGGGGGCCTCGTCGGCGGGAGCCTCCGCGGCCGGGGTCTCGACGACCACGGCCTCCGCGACGGCCTCGGGGGCCACCTCGGCGACGGTCTCGGCCACGGCCTCGGCGGCGGTCTCGGCAGCCGGGGCGGCGGCCGCCAGGGCCGCCTCCAGGGCCGCGTCGGCCTTCGCCTGAAGCACCACGATCTCGGCGGCCTGCGGGGCGCCGGCCGGAGCCGTCGCCTTGCGCACCGCGCGGCGGCGCGGACGGCCGGCCGGAGCGGCGGCGGGGGCCTCGGCCACCGGCGCCTCCACGGCCTTCGGCGCCTCGACCACCGCGGCCTCGACGACGGCCTCTACGGTCAGCGGCTCGACGCCCGGGACCTCCAGGGCCAGCTGGCCCTCGATCTCCTCGCGCACCGGCTCGGCGGGCTCCAGGAGCGCCTCGGCGACGGCCTCGGCCACCGACGACCCGGCCTCGACGGCCTGCGGCTCCTCGTGGCCCGCGCCGCCCTTGCCCCGGCGACGGCGCTTGCCGCTGCCCGAGCCGGCCTCGACGGCGGCGGCCGCCGGGGCGTGGACGTGGGCGCTCGGCTGCTCCATGTGGACGATCACACCGCGGCCGTTGCAGTGCACGCAGGCCTCGGAGAAGGACTCCAGCAGGCCCTGGCCGACCCGCTTGCGGGTCATCTGGACCAGGCCCAGCGAGGTGACCTCGGCCACCTGGTGCTTGGTCCGGTCCCGGCCCAGGCACTCCAGCAGGCGGCGCAGCACCAGGTCGCGGTTGGACTCCAGGACCATGTCGATGAAGTCGATCACGATGATGCCGCCGAGGTCGCGCAGCCGCAGCTGGCGCACGATCTCCTCGGCCGCCTCGATGTTGTTCCGGGTGACCGTCTCCTCCAGGTTGCCGCCCTGGCCGACGAACTTCCCGGTGTTGACGTCGATGACGACCATCGCCTCGGTGCGGTCGATCACCAGCGAACCGCCGCTGGGCAGCCAGACCTTGCGGTCCAGCGCCTTCATCAGCTGCTCGTCGATCCGGTAGGTGGCGAACACGTCCACCTCGGAGGTCCACCGCTGGAGCCGCTCGGCGAGGTCCGGGGCCACGTTGGAGACGTAGTCGTGGATGGTGCTCCACGCCTCGTCACCGGAGACGATGACCTTGGTGAAGTCCTCGTTGAAGATGTCGCGGACGACCCGGACGGTCATGTCCGGCTCGCCGTACAGCAGCGCCGGGGCGTTGCCGGTCGCGGCCTTCTTCTGGATGTCCTCCCACTGCTGCTGGAGGCGCTGGACGTCGCGGGTCAGCTCCTCCTCGGAGGCGCCCTCGGCGGCGGTGCGCACGATCACGCCCGCGTCGTCCGGGACGATCTTCTTCAGGATCTGCTTGAGGCGGGCGCGCTCGTTCTCGGGCAGCTTGCGCGAGATGCCGGTCATCGAGCCCTCGGGCACGTAGACCAGGTAGCGGCCGGGCAGCGAGATCTGGCTGGTCAGGCGGGCGCCCTTGTGGCCGATCGGGTCCTTGGAGACCTGCACCAGCACGGACTGGCCGGACTTGAGCACCGACTCGATCCGGCGCGGGCCGCCGTGGCCCAGCGCGCCGAAGTTGACCTCGCCGGCGTACAGCACCGCGTTGCGGCCCTTGCCGATGTCGACGAAGGCGGCCTCCATGGACGGCAGCACGTTCTGGACCTTGCCCAGGTAGACGTTGCCGACGTACGAGGTGGCCTGCTCCTTGTTGACGTAGTGCTCGACGAGCACGCCGTCCTCCAGCACGCCGATCTGGGTGCGCTGGCCGTTCTGGCGCACCACCATGACGCGCTCGACCGACTCCCGGCGGGCCAGGAACTCGGCCTCGGTGATGATCGGCACCCGGCGGCGGCCCAGCTCGCGGCCCTCGCGGCGGCGCTGCTTCTTCGCCTCCAGACGGGTCGAGCCCTTGATGGACTGCACCTCGTCCGGGTCGAAGGACGGCTCGGTGGAGCGGCGGCGCGGCTCGCGCACCTTCACCACCGTGCGGACGCCGTCCTCGGTGGTCTCGGCGGCCTCGACGGCGCCGGCCTCACCACTGCGGCGGCGACGACGGCGACGGCGGCGCGACGAGGACAGGCCGGCGGCCAGGTCGTCGTCGTCCTCGTCCTCCTCGTCGACGACGGCGACCCGGACCGGCTCCTCGGCGGCGGGCTGCTCGGTCTCGACGGCCTCGGCGGCCTCGAAGTCCTCGGCCTCACCACGGCGGCGACGACGGCCGCCCCGACGGCGGCGGCGGGACGGACGGCCGTCCTCCCACTCGTCCTCGGCCTCCGGACCGGCGACGGGGGCCGCCACGACGGGCTCCTCGACGACCGGGACCTCGACGGGGGCGACGGGCTCGGCCTTCACCGGGGCCTTCACCGGGGCCTTGGCGGACGCCTTGGCCGATGCCTCGGCGGCCGGCTTGCGGCGGCCCGGCTCGACCCGGGCACGGACCCGGCGACGGCGGCCGACACCGCTGTACTCGAACTCGTCCTCCTCCGCGCGCTCGGCCGCGGCCGGGGCCGGGGCCGGGGCCTCGACCTGCGCCGGGGCGGCGGCGGGCTGCTGCGGCGCGGTCGGCGCGACGTAGGGGGCGGGCTCCTGGAACACCGGGGCCTGGAAGACCGCGGTGGCCGGGCGGACGGCGCGGCGGCGCACCCGGTGGTGCGGCTCGGCCTCGGCGACCGGGGCGGGGGCGGCGACGGCCGGAGCCTCGGCGGCGGCCTCGACGGCCTCCTCCTCGGCAGGCTCCTCCTCGACGGCGGGCTCCTCGGCCACCGGCTCCTCGGCCGGGGCCTCGACCACCGGCGCGGCCTCGACCACGCGACGGCGGCGCGGGCGGCGGGCCGGAGCGGCCGGGGCCTCCTCGGCCACCGGCTCGGCGACCGGCGCGGGGGTCTCGGCGGGGGCGGCGGCCTCGGCCACCGGCTCCTCGACCGGGGCCTCGGCCTTCTTGCGGGTCCGACGGGCCCGAACGGGCTTCTCCGCCTTCTCCTCGGCCTTCGGCTCGGTGGCCTTCTTCTCGGCCTCCGCCTTCTCGGCCTCCGGCGCGGTGACCACGATGGCGGTCTCCTCCGGAGCACCGGCCGGAGCCTCGGCACGCTTGCGGGTCCGGCGGGCCCGGACCGGCTTCTCGGCCGCCGGGGCCGCCTCGGCGGGCACCTCGGCCGGTACGACCGCCGTCTCGACCGGGACGACCGTCTCGGCCGTCTCGGCGGCCGCACCCTGCGGGGTGCCCGCCGGGCGGGACACCGCCCGGCGACGACGGCGCGGCGGCGCGGCGGACGCGCCCTCGCCACCGGTCGCGGTGGATTCGTTCTGTTCCGTGGCCGCAGACTGCTGCGGATCGGTGTTATCGAGCATGCGGGTGGATCTCCCGTCAGGCCCCCGGGCTCCGCATCCGGCCACGGCACGGCACCAGCGGGCGGCCGGCATCTCGACGATGCTCGGGCCGGACCCTTTGACGGTGCCGCCGCGCGGACGCGAGGCCGCACAGGGGCTCGTAGTCTCGCTCGGCGCCCCACGTTGCGCGGGGTGTCGAAAGTCTTCTGGTCTGACCAGTCTTCTGAGTTTTTCCCAAGCTGAGCCCTCCCCCAACCCCGGGTGGCTCCCGGACGGGGTCCCGGGCCCACCGACCGTCCTGGTCGGCGGGCCCCGGGTGGCAGGCCTGTGCTGCGACGACGCTCGCTCCCCTGGGGAGCCGCGGGAACCCTGGAGGACCGTCGGGTCCAGTGAGGCACTGGACCCGGCCTCCGCCCACTAGGCGGACGCGGTAGCGCGCGGCCCGCCGGCCGTTTCTCAGCCGGCGGGGGCCGCGGCGCGGTCGAGCGCCAGCGGGTCGGTCACCGTGCCGGACTCCTCGTCGAGCGGCCCCTGCGCCAGCCTGGTCACCTCTGCGGGGACCGGCGGCGCCAGGTCGGCCGTCGCACGGAGACCGGACAATACGTCGTCGGGTCGTACGGCGGGTGTGGCGTGTCGTACTACCAGGCGCAGTATCGCACAGGCACGGCCGGTCCGAACATCGCGGTCGGTTCCGACCGCCGTGTCCGCACCGCCGTCGACCTGCGGCTCGACGACCTCGAGCGCCGCCACCGCACCGCGCGCGTCGAAGACCCGCACGCCGTTCTTGGTCCGGCGCTCGACCTCGACCTTCTCCTCGGCGAGGAACCTGCGGACCGCCTCGGCGGCCTCGGCCGGCTCGACGCCGTCCAGACGCACCAACCACTCGGAGGCCTCCAGGCGCTCCACGAAGTTGGGCGTCCGCACCTCCACGGCGTCGATCACGTCCAGTCCGTCCGGCAGCGACCCGTCCAGCTGCGCCCGCAGCTGCTCCGGGTCGCGCACGGCGGCCAGGCCGATCTCCAGGTACTCCGCCTCGCTCGCCACCCCGGTCGGGGCCGCGTTCGCGTAGGACACCTTGGGGTGCGGGGTGAAGCCTGCCGAGTAGGCCATCGGAACGGCGGACCGGCGCAGGGCGCGCTCGAAGGCGCGCTGGAAGTCACGGTGGCTGGTGAAGCGGAGCCGGCCGCGCTTGGTGTAGCGGAGACGAATCCGCTGCACCGTCGGCGCGGGAGGCGGACCGTCGGGCGTGCGGCGTGCCAGGGTCGCTCAGTCCTTTGGTCAATTGTCCCCGTCCGGCGCGGCGCAAACCCGCCACTGTCCGGACTCTGTCACCCCAAAGGGTACGCGCCCCGCCACCCCCTTCGCTCCGCCCCTGGTCAGCCGCCCACGACCGACCCCCGCCCGGAACACTCCGAACGGGGGTCGAAAGGCCTGCGCCGCCTACTTGTTGACGACCGTCAGCGGCAACATCTTCTTGCCCGTCGGGCCGATCTGGATCTTGGTGTCCATCTGGGGGCACACGCCACAATCGAAGCACGGCGTCCAGCGGCAGTCGTCGACCTCGACCTCCTCCAGGGCGTCCTGCCAGTCCTCCCACAGCCAGTCCTTGTCGAGGCCGCTGTCCAGGTGGTCCCAGGGCAGCACCTCCTCGTAGGAGCGCTCGCGGGTGGTGTACCAGTCGACGTCGACGCCGGTGCCGGCCAGGCCCTTCTCGGCGGAGGCCATCCAGCGGTCGTACGAGAAGTACTCGCGCCAGCCGTCGAAGCGGCCGCCGTCCTCGTAGACCGCGCGGATGATCGCGCCGACCCGGCGGTCACCGCGGGAGAGCAGGCCCTCGACGATGCCGGGCTTGCCGTCGTGGTAGCGGTAGCCGATGTTCTTGCCGTACTTGCGGTCGCCGCGGATCGAGTCGCGCAGCTTGGCCAGGCGGGCGTCGGTGGCCTCGGCGGACAGCTGCGGGGCCCACTGGAACGGGGTGTGCGGCTTGGGCACGAACCCGCCGATGGAGACGGTGCAGCGGATGTCGTTCTGGCCGGTGACCTCGCGGCCCTTCTGGATGACGTTCTTCGCCATCTCGCCGATCTGGAGCACGTCCTCGTCGGTCTCGGTGGGCAGGCCGCACATGAAGTACAGCTTCACCTGGCGCCAGCCGTTGCCGTAGGCGGTGGCGACGGTGCGGATCAGATCCTCCTCCGACACCATCTTGTTGATCACCTTGCGCATGCGCTCGCTGCCGCCCTCGGGGGCGAAGGTGAGGCCCGAGCGGCGCCCGTTGCGGGACAGCTCGTTGGCGAGGTCGATGTTGAAGGCGTCGACGCGGGTGGACGGCAGCGACAGGCCGATCTTGTCCTCGGTGTAGCGGTCGGCCAGGCCCTTGGCGATGTCGCCGATCTCGGTGTGGTCGGCGCTGGACAGCGACAGCAGGCCGACCTCCTCGAAGCCGGTCGCCTTGAGCCCGCGCTCGACCATCTCGCCGATGCCGGTGATGCTTCGCTCCCGCACGGGGCGCGTGATCATGCCGGCCTGGCAGAAGCGGCAGCCCCGGGTGCAGCCGCGGAAGATCTCCACGGACATCCGCTCGTGCACCGTCTCCGCGAGCGGGACCAGCGGCTGCTTGGGGTACGGCCACTCGTCGAGGTCCATCACGGTGTGCTTGGACACCCGCCACGGCACGCCCGGGGCGTTCGGCACGACGCGGCCGATCCGGCCGTCGGCCAGGTACTCCACGTCGTAGAACTTCGGCACGTACACCCCGCCGGTGCGCGCCAGGCGCAGCAGCAGCTCGTCGCGCCCGCCCGGACGGCCCTCGGCCTTCCAGGCGCGGATGATCTCCGTGATGTCGAGGACGGCCTGTTCGCCGTCGCCGATCACCGCGCAGTCCAGGAAGTCCGCGATCGGCTCGGGGTTGAACGCCGCGTGGCCGCCGGCCAGGACGATCGGGTCCTCGTCGGTGCGGTCCTTGGCCTCCAGCGGGATGCCGGCCAGGTCGAGCGCGGTCAGCATGTTGGTGTAGCCGAGCTCGGTGGAGAACGACAGCCCGAACACGTCGAAGGCCTTGACCGGGCGGTGGGCGTCCACCGTGAACTGCGGGACGCGGTGCTCGCGCATCAGCGCCTCGAGGTCCGGCCAGACGCTGTAGGTGCGCTCGGCCAGCACGCCCTCGCGCTCGTTGAGCACCTCGTAGAGGATCATGACGCCCTGGTTGGGCAGCCCGACCTCGTAGGCGTCGGGGTACATCAGTGCCCAGCGGACGTCGCAGGCGTCCCAGTCCTTGACGGTCGAGTTGAGCTCGCCGCCGACGTACTGGATCGGCTTCTGGACGTGCGGGAGGAGGGCCTCCAGGCGTGGGAAGACCGATTCGACAGTCATGTACTAGGAACCCTTACGACGTGATTCGGTGCCGCGAGTCGGCACGGGAGGGGTGACCCTCAAGAGTAGCCCAATCCGGGGAACGACCGATCCGGGCCACCGGCGCCCGACCGCGCGCTCCGGTGCGTTCCGCGCCCACCGGTGACCGCCCCGGCACGCGCGGTGCGCGCCCGCCGCCCGGCGTCGTCCGCCGTTGACACGCCCGGAGGGCCCGTGCGGTACTGACAGGGCCCTGCCCGAGGCCCTGCGCCCCTTCCGGAGAGGGGAGTTGGGTCGTACGCTCGGCCAACGCCGATTCCCCGGCGGCCCGCTCGCCCCAGCACGCCCTCCCCCGTCCCCGCGCGGCCCCCTCCCCCGGCCCCGCAGAGCCCGTCCCCGGCCCGCAAGGCCGCGTCCGGCGGCGCGGCACGCCCGCGCGCCCCGGCGGCCGTGCGACCGGTCGCAAGGAGAACCATGACCGACACCGGTCGGCGGGTCCGGCCCCTGACCCTGCGGACCCCCGACGCCCGGCCCGCCCGCTACCCCACACCGTCCCAGGCCGAGTGCGCGGCCCGCCGCCTCGCCCTGCGCCACCCCGACCGCTGCCGGCTGCGCGAGGTGGGCCGCTCCCGGGCCGGGCGCCCGCTGCTGCTGCTCTCGGTGGACCGCGGGCCGCGCACCGCCCTGGTGGTCGGCGGCCCGCACCCGAACGAGCCGATCGGCACCGCCGCCGCCGTCCGGCTGGCCGAGGTACTGCTGGAGCGCCCCGCCCGGCCCGGCCTGTCCTGGCACCTGCTGCTGTGCCTGGACCCGGACGGCGCCGCCCTCAACGCCGGCTGGCTGGACGGCCCGCTCACCATGGGCCGCCACTACGAGCACTTCTTCCGCCCCGCCTTCGAGGAGCAGCCCGAACTGCTGCCCGCCCCCGGCTCCGGCCGCCCGCCGATGCCGGAGAGCCTGGCGCTGACCGGGCTGATCGACGAGCTGCGCCCCTTCCTGCAGTGCTCGCTGCACGGGGTGGACTTCGGCGGCGCCTTCGTCCAGCTGACCGGCCCGGTGCACGGCCTGGCCGAGCGCTTCGCCCGTTCCGCCGACCGGGCCGGTATCCCGCTCGACGTGGACTCCTACGACGCCGTCGGCTGGTCCAGCCCCGCCCCCGGCACCTATCTGATGCCGGCGCCCGGCAGCACCGACACGCCCCGGGCGCTGCCGGACGAGCCCGAGCTGTCCACCTGGTCGTACGCGGCCCGGCACGGCGCGGTGACCGCCGTCCTGGAGGTCCCGATGTGGGCCGTGGACGCGGTCGGCGACTCCCGCGTCCACCCGGCCGGGCCGCGGGTCGTCGGCGAGGCCGCCCGCGAGCTCACCCTCCGCACCGAGCAGCTCTCCGCGCTGCTCGCCCGCGTCCCGGCACAGGCCCGGGAGGAGTACGGCCCGCTGCTGCGCACCGCCGAGTTCAACCTGGCGGTGGCCCCGCGGGTCGCCGCCGAGTGGCTGGAGCTGTGGTGCCCCGCACCGCTGAGCGCCGCCCGGGCGACCACGGCCGGGCTGGTCGCCGCCCGGCTGCCGCTGCGGGTGGCCTCGGTCCTGCTGCGGCTGCTCGCCGACGCCCGCGGCCCGGCCGCCGAGGCCACCCGGGAGCGCGCCCGCGCCGTGGTCGCGGACAGCCTGGACCGGCTGCGCCACCGCTTCGGCGCCCGCTGGGTGCCGGTCCAGGAGCAGTTGGCCCACCAGACCCGGGCGGTGCTGACCGCCGCGGACTGCCTGCTGCACAGCCAGAGCGCCTGACGGTCCGTCAACTTCCCTCCAGGGAAAGGAGAAGGGCCGGTCCGAAGGAATCCGGACCGGCCCTGGGAGCCGAACGCTCAGGCCGCTATCGGCCGTTGGCTGCGCACCGCCTGGAGCAGCCCGATGCCGATCCAGACCGCGAACATCGAGGAGCCGCCGTAGGAGACGAAGGGCAGCGGGATGCCCGCGACCGGCATGATGCCCAGGCACATCCCGATGTTCTCGAAGGCCTGGAAGGAGAACCAGGCGATCACCCCGGCCGCCACGATCGTCCCGTACAGGTCGGTCGCCTGGCGGGCGATCCGGCAGGCCCGCCAGAGGATCACGCCGACCAGCGCGATGATCGCCAGTGCCCCGACGAAGCCCAGTTCCTCACCGGCGACGGTGAACACGAAGTCGGTCTGCTGCTCCGGCACGAACTGCCCGATGGTCTGCGTCCCGTGGAACAGCCCCTTGCCGGTCAGCCCGCCCGAGCCGATCGCGATCCGGGCCTGGGCGGTGTTGTAGCCGACGCCGTTGGGGTCGAGCTGCGGGTTGGCGAAGGCGGCGAAGCGGTCGATCTGGTACTGGCTGAGCAGCCCGAGCTTCCAGATCGCGATGCTGCCGCCGACGCCGAGCGCGAGGATGCCGAGCACCCAGCGGTTGGCGGCGCCGGAGCCGAGCAGGATGCCGAGCACGATCGCGGACATCACCATGACCGACCCGGCGTCCGGCATCAGCAGGACCAGCCCCATCGGCAGGCAGGCCCAGAGCAGGCCCCGGAACACCGCCCGGTGCGAGGGGAACTCCCGCTCCCCCGCGTCCACCTGGTCCGACAGCACGACGGCCATCGCCAGCATGATGGCGATCTTCGCGAACTCGGCCGGCTGGACGGAGAAGCCGCCGCCGAGCTGGATCCACGAGTGGGCGCCGTTGACGGTCGAGCCGATCGGGCTGAGCGTCGCCAGCAGCAGCAGGATCACGCCGACGTAGACGAAGGGCACCAGGGTGCGGACCCGCCGGGCTCCTATCGCTATCACCACGGCGCACAGCACCAGGCCGATCACGAAGTTCGTCAGGTGCCGGTAGAGGAAGTACTGCGGGTCCCCGTGGGTGAGGTTGTCGCGTCCGCGGGTGGCCGACCAGACCAGCAGCGAGCCGACGAGCGAGAGGGCCAGGCCGGCCAGCAGCAGTATCCAGTCCAGCCGCCAGAGCGGGGAGTCCTTGGCCAGGGCCTTGGAGACCCCGCTGCGCTGGGGGCTCAGCCGCAGCTGGCGGTACGAGCCGTAGGAGGTCATGCCCGTCCCCTTCCCGGGCGGTTCGGTTCGAGCGCGGCGTCGACCGCGGTGTACGGCGCCGGGCTGCCGGCCGGTGGCGTCGGATCGAGGAAGGCCACCGCGGGGTCGTGGTCCACCTGCGCGGCCGCGACCGCGCCGGCCTGCGCCGGAGCGAGCGGGGCGAGCTGGGCGGCCTGAGCGGGCTGCGCGGGCTGGGAGGGCTGGGCGAGCTGCGCGGGCTGGGCGACCGGCGCGCCCGTCCCCTGCACCGCCCCGGCGTCGTAGGAGGCCGGCTTGATGATCGCGGTGCCGTCCGGGTTGAACTTCGGCAGCTGGCTCTGCGGCGCGGGCAGCAGCGCCTTGCTGTTGTCGATGTTGCCCTTGTCGTCCACGCCGTACAGCGCCTGGTAGATCCGGCGGACGGCGTCGCCGGAGCCGCCGGAGCCGGTGCCACCCTGGCTGATCGTCATGACGACCGCGTAGTCCTTGCTGTACGTGGTCAGCCAGGAGGTGGTCTGCTTGCCCTCGACCTCGGCGGTGCCGGTCTTGGCGTGCAGCTCGATCTTGTTCTGCGGCCAGCCGGCCCCGGCGAACTTCCAGGCGGCGGTGCCGCTGGTGATGACGCCCGCGGTGGCCTGGTCGATGTAGCTGAGCAGCTTCTGGTCGCCGGGGAACTTGGCGTCCTCGTGCGGGGCGATCTCGCGGACGAGGTCCCCGCTCGGGCTTATCACCGCCTTGGCGATGGTCGGCCGGTAGAAGGTGCCGCCGTTGGCCAGCGCCGAGTAGATCCGAGCCATCTGGACCGGGGTGACGAGGGTGTCGCCCTGGCCGATCGCGAAGTTGACGGCGTCACCGGCGCGCATCTGGTAGCCGTCGACGCAGTTCTCCCGGGCGATCTGGTCCGAGAAGCTGTTGCCGCCCTTCTGCGCCTGCGCGCACCAGGCGTCCTTGTTGTTGTCGTAGAAGGACTGCTTCCACTGCCGGTCCGGCACCCGGCCGGGGACCTCGGCCGGCAGGTCGATGCCGGTCTTGGCGCCGAGGCCGAACTCGTGGGCGGTCTTGAAGAACCAGTCGCCCGGGTTCTTCGGCTTGATGCCGCCGTCCTTCATCCACTGGTCGTACGCCAGGCCGTAGAAGACGGTGTCGCAGGAGACCTCCAGCGCCTTCTCCAGGGAGATGGAGCCGAAGTTCTCGCTCTCGAAGTTCTTGAACTCGCGGCCGCCGATGGTGAGGCTCTTGGGGCAGGCGTAGGTGCCGTCCAGCGAGTAGCCGGCCTGCACGGCGGCGGTGGTGGAGACGACCTTGAAGGTCGAGCCGGGGGCGGACTGACCCTGTATGGCCCGGTTCAGCAGCGGGAAGTTGGAGTCCTTGCTGGTCAGCGACTGGTAGTCCTTGCCGCTGATGCCGCCCACCCACAGGTTGGGGTCGTAGGTCGGGGCGCTGGCCATCGCGACGATCCGTCCGGTGTGCACGTCCATCACGACGGCGGCGCCGGAGTCGGCCTCGTAGTTGCGGTTGGTGACCTTGTCGAAGGTGTTCCTGGCGTCGTTCATGGCCTGCGCCAGGTTGTCCTCGACGACCTTCTGCACCCGGGCGTCGATGCTGGTGACCAGGTTGTCGCCGGTCTGCGGGGCGACGCTGCCGGCGGTGCCGATCACCCGGCCGAGGTTGTCGACCGCCAGCTTGGTGATGCCCGCGGTGCCGCGCAGGTCGCGGTCGTACACCGACTCCAGGCCGGCCCGGCCGATCTGGTCGGCCGGCAGGTAGCGGTCCAGGCCGCTCTTGGCGGCGGTCTTGCTGACCTCCTCGTCGGTGACCGGCGAGAGGTAGCCGAGCACCTGGGCCATGTTGGCGCCCTCGACGCCGGTGTAGCGGCGCACGGCGGTGGGCTGCGCGGTGACCCCGGGGAAGTCCTCGCGGCGCTCCATTATCTGCATCGCCTGCTGGGTGGTCGCCTCCTTGGTGACCGGGATCGGCTGGTAGGGGGAACCGTTCCAGCAGGGCTGCTGGGTCTTGGCGTCGCAGAGCCGGACCTTCTCCTGCACGTCCTTGGCGGGCATCCCGAGCACCTCGGCGAGCCGGCCGAGCACCCCCTTGCCGCCGTCCTTCTGCTGGAGCAGCGAGGTGCGGCTGACGGACACCACCAGCCGGGTCTCGTTGCCGGCCAGGATCCGCCCGGAGGCGTCCAGGATCTCGCCGCGGACGGCCGGTTCGACCACCTCGCGGATGTGGTTGCCGGTCGCCTTGGCGGTGTACTCCTTGGCGTTGCGGATCTGCAGGTACCAGAGCCGTCCGCCCAGGGTGGCGAGCAGCGACAGCACCAGGATCTGCAGCACCACCAGACGGATCGTCACCCGCCGGGTACGGCCGGTCTCGGGGATGTTGCTCACGTCTCGTGCGCTCCAGGGGTGCGGGGGGGTCAAGAGGTCTGGGGCCGAACGGACCGGACGGGCCTGAGGGCCCGCGGGGCCGGGCCGGGCGGGTTACGGGCGCCGGGCGAAGCCGGGCACGCGCCGCTTCTTGTACGACGGGCCGCTGGAGACATCGCGCGTGGTGCGGTAGCGGGCCAGCGAACCCAGCCCGGGACCGCCCTCGTCGTCGTCGCTGGCGGCGGTCACCGGGTCGCGCCCGAAGCGGCGGCCGAGCAGCATCACCAGCGGCACCACGAACGGGGCCAGCAGCAGGTCGTACAGCAGGGCGCTGATCACCAGGCCGCCGAGGCCGACGTGCCGGGCCGCGGTGTCCCCGACCAGGGCGCCGACCATCGCGTACAGCAGGGTGGAGGCGATCGCCGCCGCGCCGACGACCAGCAGCGCGCTGGAGACGGAGCGCTGGCGCCCGTGCTCGGGGCGCAGCAGCCCGGCGGCGTAGCCCATCAGGCAGAGCACCAGCGCGTAGCGGCCGATCGCGTGGTCGGAGGGCGGCGCGAGGTCGGCGAGCAGGCCGGCCGAGAAGCCGACCAGGCAGCCGCCGGTCGGCCCGTAGACCATGGCCAGGCCGACCACGACGAGCAGCAGTATGTCCGGGGTGGCCCCCGGGAGCTGGAGCCGGCCGAAGACGCTGACCTGGAGGATCAGGCCGAGCAGGATCAGGACGGCGGAGACGGGGATGCGGGCGAGGCGCATGGCTCAGTTCCCCCCAGTGGGCTTGGCGGGCGGCGCGGCGGGCGCGGAGGTCTGCGGCTGGGCGGGCGCGCCGGGGGCCTGGCTCTGCCCCGGGGTGGGGGCGGGCGGCAGCACGGCGTCGCGCGGGTCGGCCCGCGGCGGCACGACCACCACGCCGACCAGGTCCAGCCGGGTGAACTGGACGAAGGGCTCGACCAGGACGGTCTTGGTCAGCTGGCCCGCGTTGGCCTGGACCTCGGTGACCTTGCCGACCGGCACGCCGGGTACGAAGGGGCGGCCGCTCTGCGAGCCGAAGGTGACCAGCCGGTCGCCGGCCTTGACCTGGGCCTTGCCGTTGAGCAGGGAGACCTTCATCGGACTGTCGCCGCCGCCGGAGGCGAAGCCGATCTCACCGCTGCCCTCCAGCCGGGTGCCGGCCGTGAAGCCGGGGTCGGAGGCGAGCAGCACGGTGGCGGTGGTCGGGCCGACCGTGGTGATCCGGCCGACCAGGCCCTGGCCGTTGATGACGGTCATGTCGCGGGTGAGGCCGTCGTCGCTGCCGGCGTCGACGGTGATGGTCCAGGAGAAGCCCTGGGCCGGGCCGATCGCGATGACCTGGGCGGCCTTGACGGTGTAGCCGCCGGCGCCGGCGGTGCGCAGCAGGTCGTCCAGCTGCTTGGTGCGCCCGGCGGCCATGTCGGAGGAGGCGAGCTTCTGCCGCAGTTCGGTGTTCTCGCGGGCGAGCTGGTCGGTGCGGCCGCTGTCGGTGGCGGCGTCGCGGAAGGCGCGGACGGTGTTCGCGACCGGGTCCACGACGTCGGCGGCGCCGCGCTCGACCGGGCCGAGGACTCTGGCGGCGGCGTGCCGGGCCGGGCCGAGCGGGGAGTCCTCACCGCCCTTGATGTCCACGGTGATGAGCGCGAAGGCGACGGCCACCAGCAGGATGAGCAGCAGCCGGCTCTCTCGTGTGTCCCTCACGGTGCTGGTACTGCCCCTTCGTACCTGGCTGCCGCCCGGGGCTGTGGGGCCCGGGCGGCGGCCCGTTCAGTCGAGTGTCGGGTTGTCGTCGTGGTGCTAACGGCGCGGCGAGGCGTCCAGTACCTGCTGGAGCGCCTCGAACTCCTCGACGCACTTGCCGGAGCCGAGCGCGACGGAGTCGAGCGGGTTCTCGGCGATGTGGATCGGCATGCCGGTCTCGCGGCGCAGCCGCTCGTCCAGGCCGCGCAGCAGGGCGCCGCCGCCGGTGAGCACGATGCCGCGGTCCATGACGTCGCCGGCCAGCTCGGGCGGGCACTGGTCGAGGGTGGTCTTGACCGCGTCGATGATCGAGTTGACCGGCTCGTCGATGGCGGCGCGGACCTCGGCGGCGGAGATGACCACGGTCTTGGGCAGGCCGCTGACCAGGTCGCGGCCGCGGATCTCGGCGTGCTCGTCCTTCTCGCCCTCCATGCCGAAGGCGCTGCCGATGCTCATCTTGATCTGCTCGGCGCTGCGCTCGCCGAGGAGGAGCGAGTACTCCTTCTTGATGTGCTGGACGATCGCGTTGTCCAGCTCGTCGCCGGCGACCCGGATGGACTGGGCGGTGACGATGCCGCCGAGGGAGATGACGGCGACCTCGGTGGTGCCGCCGCCGATGTCGACGACCATGTTGCCGGTGGCCTCGTGGACGGGCAGGCCGGCGCCGATGGCGGCGGCCATCGGCTCCTCGATGATGTGCACCTGGCGCGCGCCGGCCTGCGAGGAGGCCTCGATGACGGCGCGGCGCTCGACGCCGGTGATGCCGGAGGGCACGCAGACCACGACGCGCGGGCGGGCGAGGTAGCGGCGGCGGTGGATCTTGAGGATGAAGTAGCGCAGCATCCGCTCGGTGATCTCGAAGTCGGCGATCACGCCGTCCTTGAGCGGGCGGATGGCGACGATGTTGCCCGGCGTGCGGCCGATCATCTTCTTGGCCTCGGCGCCGACCGCCAGGATGCCGCCGGTGTTGGTGTTGACCGCGACGACGGACGGCTCGTTGAGGACGATCCCCTTGCCCCTGACGTACACCAGCGTGTTGGCTGTTCCGAGGTCGATCGCCAAGTCGCGGCCGATGAACGACAGGTTGCTCGCCATGGGGTGTGGGTGCCTTCCCGGGCTCGGAGTTCTTGAGGGGTGGACGGATGCACGCCCACGCTTGGGCGGAGCCAGCTGAGCTGCCTTACCGGGCCCTTGAGTCGCGTCCATCGTAGTCACGCCGCACGGCACGGACATCGACGCGGGGCATACCGTCCATTGTCCGGAGCGTGATCGCTTCTCCGAGCATTGGGACGCCGTGTCGGCGTTCCCAGTTCCCTATT
The DNA here is from genome assembly GCF_040303105.1 of Kitasatospora sp. NPDC096128. Taxonomy (NCBI): domain Bacteria; kingdom Bacillati; phylum Actinomycetota; class Actinomycetes; order Kitasatosporales; family Streptomycetaceae; genus Kitasatospora; species Kitasatospora sp. NPDC096128. Next base: position 143,160 of record NZ_JBEOSP010000011.1, read on the forward strand.
TCACGATAAGAATGCCCCGGCCGGGCCAATGGTCCCGACCGGGGCAGTACCAACGTCCTGCCGGGGCGTGTCGCCCGCAGGCGGGCGCCGGTGTCAGGCGTTCGCGGGGAAGAAGATCTTGATCTCGCGCTCGGCGGACTCCGGGGAGTCGGAGGCGTGGATCAGGTTCTCGCGGGTGATGGTCGCGTAGTCGCCGCGGATGGTGCCGGAGCCGGCCTCCAGCGGGTTGGTGGCGCCGGCCAGCATCCGGATGCCCTTCACGACCTCCTCGCCCTCGACGATCATCGCGATCGACGGGCCGGAGGTCATGAACTCCAGCAGCGGCTCGTAGAACGGGCGGCCGACGTGCTCGGCGTAGTGCGTCTCCAGGGTCTCCCGGTCGAAGGTGCGCAGCTCGACGGCGGTCAGCTGCCAGCCGGCCTTGCGCTCGATGCGGCTGATGATCTCGCCCGCCAGGCCGCGGCGGACGGCGTCGGGCTTGAGCAGGACGAGAGTGCGCTGGGACACGGTGCGTCTCCTGGGGATGCGGTACGGCATGCGGTATGGGGCAGAGGTTACCTTGCGTGAACGACCGGTCGGTTCCCCCCGTCCGACCGGCGTCAGGCGGCCTGGGCCTCGGCGGCGGCGCGGGCGGCCTTGAACGCGTCGACCTTGCGGCCGTAGTGCACCGAGCACCACCACAGGCCGGCGAAGACCACGCCGAGGCCGAACATGGTCGGCAGGACGAAGCCGCTGGCGATCAGGCCGATCTGCAGCGCCCAGCCGATCTGCACCGCGCCGGGGCGGTTGATCATGCCGCAGAGCGCGATGCAGAGCGCCATCGCGATGCCGCTGACGATCCACACGGCGGCCGTCGAGACACTGGAGAGCTGCATCGCGACCAGCGCCGCGAACATGATCAGCAACGCCTCGCCGATCAGCGTCGAGGAGCAGAGCGTCCTCATGTCACTTCCTCCCGAGCAGCAGGCGGGCCTCGCCCACCGTGATGACCGAACCGGTGACCAGCACCCCGGCGCCGCCGAGGTCGCCCTCCTCCTCGGCCAGGGTGACGGCCGCGGCGATGGCGTCGTCGAGGCGGGGCTCGACCTGGACCCGGTCGTCGCCGAAGATCTCGACGGCCAGGGCCGCGAGGGCGTCCACGTCCATCGCGCGGTGGGTGGAGTTCTGGGTGATGACGACCTCGGCCAGGATCGGCTCGAAGGCCTCCAGCACGCCGGCCACGTCCTTGTCCCCCGAGGTCCCGATCACGCCGACCAGGCGGGTGAAGCCGAAGGACTCGTTGATCGCGGAAACGGTGGCCCGGGCGCCGTGCGGGTTGTGCGCGGCGTCCAGGATGATCGTGGGGCTGCGGCGGACGACCTCCAGGCGGCCCGGCGAGGAGACGCCGGAGAAGCCCTGGCGGACCTTGTCGACGTCCAGCTGCCCGCCGCGGGCGCCGCCGACGCCGAAGAAGGCCTCGACCGCGGCCAGCGCCAGCGCGGCGTTGTGCGCCTGGTACTCGCCGTGCAGCGGGATGAAGACGTCCTCGTACTCCTCGCCGCCGAGCCCGCGCAGCGTCACCAGCTGGCCGCCGACCGCGAGCTCACGACGGATCACGCCGAACTCCATGCCCTCGCGGGCGACGGTGGCGTCCACCTCGACGGCCCGGCGCAGGATGACCTGGGCGGCGTCCAGCTGCTGCTGGGCGACCACGGCGACGGCGCCGGACTTGATGATCCCGGACTTCTCGACCGCGATCTCGCCGGTGGTGTCGCCGAGCTTGTCGGTGTGGTCCAGGCCGATCGGGGTGATCACGGCCACCGCGGAGTCGATGACGTTGGTGGCGTCCCAGGAGCCGCCCATGCCGACCTCGACCACCCCGACGTCCACCGGGGCGTCGGCGAAGGCGGCGTAGGCCATCGCGGTGAGCACCTCGAAGAAGGACATCGGGACGGGCTGGGCGGCGTCGACCATCTGCACGTACGGCTCGATGTCGCGGTAGACCTCGACGAAGCGCTCCGGGCTGATCGGGAGGCCGTCCAGGCTGATCCGCTCGGTGACGCTCTCCACGTGCGGGCTGGTGTAGCGGCCGGTGCGCAGCTCGAAGGTGTTGAGCAGCTGCTCGATCATCCGGGCGGTGGAGGTCTTGCCGTTGGTGCCGGTGATGTGGATGGAGGGGAAGGACCGCTGGGGCTGGCCCAGGATGTCCATCAGCGCCTCGATCCGGTCGAGCGAGGGCTCCAGCTTGTTCTCCGGCCAGCGCTTGGAGAGCTCCAGCTCGACGTCGCGCAGGGCGTCGCCGGTGCTGGCGCTGTCGCCGTCGGCGGGGCGGAGGGTGTACGGATTCGGGTCGGCCTTGTCGCTCACGTCCACAGTCTACGGAGCGGTGGCGGCCCGTCCTCACAGGGCGAGGGCGACGGCGCCCGCGGGGAGCCCCGCGCGGCGGCCGGCGGGGTGAGAACGACCACTTTGCCCCGGCTTTGCCCTGCTTCCCGAGTTTGCTCCCTTTACTATCGATTTAGCGAGCTTTGATAGCAATGAGGCATCGATTCGCAACCCACAGGAGCTGACAGCCTTTGATCACGAGGAGCACTGCGCCATGCCCGACGCCCTGCACGACTGGTTCGTGCTCCGCCAGAACGCCGTCGTCTGGTTCGCCGGACTGATCTCCCTGGCCCTCGTCGGCTACATGGCCTTCGTCTTCGGGCGCTTCCTCGTCTACTGGGCCGGCTCCCGCCACGCCTTCAGGCACAGCCGCCCGGCCCCGCCCGGCGACCCCGCCGCCTTCCAGTGGCACCTCGTGATCCCCTGCCGCGACGAGGAGGCCGTGGTCACCCAGACCCTGGACGGCCTGCGGGCCGTCGCCCCCGAGGCCCACCTGTGGGTGATCGACGACGACAGCGAGGACGCCACCCGCGACCTCGTCCTCGCCGCCGCCGCCCGCGACCGGCGGATCCACCTCGTCCAGCGCCGCCGCCCGCACGCCCGGATCGGCAAGGGCGCCGCGCTCAACGCCGCCTACCGCGAGATCTCCGCCTGGCTCCCCCCGGCCACCGACCGCTCCCGGGTGGTCGTCGGCGTGGTCGACGCCGACGGGCAGCTCGACCCCGGCACCCTCGGCCAGGTCAGCAACCCCAAGGCCCTCGGCCGCCCCGACACCGGAGCCGTCCAGATCGGCGTGCGGATGCGCAACGCCGACGACGAACGCCCGCTGCCCGGCCGCGGCCGCACCGCCAACGCCCTCGCCCGCGCCCTGGTCCGGATGCAGGACATCGAGTTCCAGGCCAACAACGCCGGCATGCAGCTGCTGCGCCGCCGCACCGGCAGCGTCGGCCTCGGCGGCAACGGCCAGTTCGTCCGGCTCACCGCGCTCGACTCGCTCACCGCCGAGGAGGGCCGGGCCGGCCGCCCCTGGCCCGAGCGCGCCCTGCTGGAGGACTACGAGTCCGGCCTCGACCTGCGGCTGGCCGGCTGGCGGCTCACCCACGTCACCGAGGCCCAGGTCTCCCAGGAGGGCCTGATCTCGCTGCGCCGCTTCCTCACCCAGCGCACCCGCTGGGCCCAGGGCAACATGCAGTGCCTGCGCTACACCGGCCGGGTGCTGCGCTCCCCGCACTACACCGCCTCCGGCAAGGCCGAGGTGCTCTACACGTTCCTGCAGCCGGTGGTCTGCGTGCTGCTGGTGCTGCTGTTCCCGCTCTCGCTCGCCATCACCACCGCCGGACTGGTGCTCTTCCCCGCCGAGACCGCCGCATTCCAGCTCCGCTTCGGCCCGTGGATGCTGCTCGCCTTCGTGCTCGCCACGCTGCCGATGGTGTTCTGGGGCCTCGCCTACCGCAAGGTCGCCCACCCGGACCGCGGCCGGCTCACCGGACTGCTCTGGGGCATCCTGGTCTGGCTCTACGCCTACCACCTCTTCGTGGTCGCCACCCGGGCCGCCGTCCGACTGCTGCTCGGCCGCAACGGCTGGGCCAAGACCCGGCGCAACGCCGAGAAGGTCGCCGTCGGCTCCCCCACCGCGCTCGAATCCTGAGCCCCCACTCCCCCACCCACGCGTCGTCCCACCGGAGCCCCCGCATGAGCACGTGCCTGCCCCCGAACAGCGTCGCCGTCGTCCTCGGCACCCGCCCCGAGCTGGTCAAGCTCGCCCCGCTGATCCACGAACTCGGCGACGCCACCCGGCTGGTGCACACCGGCCAGCACTGGGACGAGGCGATGTCCGGCCGCTTCCTGCGCGACCTCGACCTGCCGAAGCCCGAACTGCTCACCGGCGTCGGCGGCCGCCCCCGGGCCGGCCAGATCGCCCAGTCCCTCGGCCAGCTGGACGCCGCCTTCGCCGAGGACCGCCCCGCCGCCGTCGTCGTCCAGGGCGACACCAACGCCACCCTCGCCGGAGCGCTGGCCGCCAACGCCCGGGAGATCCCGCTGGTGCACGTCGAGGCCGGGCTGCGCAGCTTCGACCGGGCGATGCCCGAGGAGCACAACCGGGTGATGGTCGACCACGTCTCCGACCTGCTCTGCGCCGCCACCGAGGAGAACGTCGCCAACCTGCGCGCCGAGTCCCTCGACCGGGGGCGGATCGAGCTCACCGGCAACACCGTCGTCGAGGTGGTCCGCCGTCAGCTGCCGGACCCGACGGCCCGGGCCGCACTGCTCGCCGCGCACGGGCTGCGCCCGGACGGGTACGTGCTCGCCACCGTGCACCGGCCCGAGAACACCGACACCGCCGAGGCGCTCGGCGCCGTGCTCGCCGAGCTGGACCGGATCGCCCGGGCCGGCACCCCGGTGCTGTTCCCGATGCACCCGCGCACCCGGGCCGCCGTCGGGCGCTTCGGGCTGGACGCCCTGCTGGAGCGCCTGGCCGTCACCGAGCCGGTCGGCTACGGCGACTTCCTGGGCCTGGCGGGCCACGCCGCGCTGCTGGTCTCCGACTCCGGCGGCGTGCAGGAGGAGTGCACCGTGCTCGGCCGTCCGCTGCTGGTGGTGCGCCGCTCCACCGAGCGCCCGGAGGCCGTCGACGCCGGCTTCGCCGCGCTGGTGCGGCCCGGCGAGGAGCTGGGCACGCTGGCCCGCGCCTGGCTGTCCGACACCCCCGAGCGGCTGGCCCGGCTGGCCGCCACCCCGAGCCCGTACGGCGACGGCCTCGCCTCGGCCCGGATCGCGGCGCTGACCGCCGCACTGGCCGAGCACGACGCCGCCGCGGCGGCCCCGCTGGCCGCATAGGGCCCGCCCGCTCCGCCTGGTGCGGTAAGTCCCCTTTCCTGCAAGGGACTTGGGTCAGACTCCGGCCCGGGCCTCCGGGACGTGCGCGGCGCCGCCGTGCCGGCGCCGCAACTCGGCGGTGATCTCGGCCAGTTCGCCCTCGGGCAGCAGCGGCAGCATCATCGCGACGCCCTGCAGCAGGCCGCCGAGCAGGTAGGTGGTGTCCGCCGTCGCCGCGACCAGGCCGCGGACCTCGGCCACCCGGCCGTCCGCCACCGCCTCGATCAACTGGGCGGCGTTCGCGGTCTCCTCGTCCACCTGGACCGCGGCGCTGTCCTCCGGGGCCCGCCGGGCCATCGCCCGCAGCACCCGGTCACCGACCTCGGGGGCGTACGCCTTGCGGACGGCCTCGGCGGCGATCCAGGTGAGCAGAGTGGTCACCTCCCGCTCGGCGTTCTCCGCCAGCAGGAGGTCCAGCTCGTGGTCGAACGCGAGCTGGTTGCCGTGCCGGAAGGCGAGCAGCAGGGTCGCCGCCCTGGCCTTGGCCTCCTCGACCGCCTCGGCAGGCAGTTCCTCGGCCAACTCCTGGGTCACCAGCACGCCATGCCCTCCCGTCCGTCGCTCAGCAGGAACGCTCAGCCGAAACACCTTCGGAAACTCCGAGCACACCGTACACATCCGACCTGGAAACTTCCGCGAACGCGCGCGGGCAAGACCGGAATCAATTCGCTCGGAATAGGACCTCACCCGGTCCAGGATGAATATTCGCCGGAAGGGAGCAATGTTGCTGCTCTATTAGGCGTAGCGGCCGTCCTTTCGGACGCGACGAAAACGGCGCGCGGAAAACGGGCGCGCCGGGACAACGCCGAGGGGCCGCACCCCGCGACGCGCGGGGTGCGGCCCCTCCAGGGGCGGTGCGGGCTCAGCCCTGCGGCAGCGCCGCGAGCTGGGCGGTGATCCGGGCGATGTCGGCCTCGGCGGCCTCCTGGCGGCCCCGGATCTTGGCGACCACGTCGTCCGGCGCCTTGGCCAGGAAGGCCTCGTTGCCGAGCTTGGCGGTGGTCTGGGTCTTCTCCTTCTCGGCGGCCGCGAGGTCCTTGGCGAGGCGCTTGCGCTCCGCCGCGACGTCGATGGTGCCGGAGAGGTCCAGCGACACGGTGGCACCGGCCACCGGCAGCGAGGCGGTGGCCGCGAAGCCCTCCTCGGGCGCGGTCAGCCGCAGCAGCGAGCGGATCGCGTCCTCGTGGACGGCCAGCACGGTGCCGGCCAGGTCCAGCTGGGCCGGGACGCGCTGCGCGGGCTGCAGGCCCTGGTCCGAGCGGAACCGGCGGACCTCGGTGACCACCTGCTGCAGCGTGGCGATCTCCGACTCGGCGGCCGCGTCGCGGTAGCCGCTGTCCTTCGGCCACTCGGAGACGACCAGCGACTCGGCGCCGGTGAGCGTGGTCCACAGCGCCTCGGTCACGAACGGGACGACCGGGTGCAGCAGCCGCAGGGTGACGTCCAGGACCTCGCCCAGCACCCGGCGGGAGGCGTCGGCCTGCGGGCCGCCCTTGGCCAGGGTGGTCTTGGAGAGCTCGACGTACCAGTCGAAGACCTCGTCCCAGGCGAAGTGGTACAGCGCGTCCGAGGCCTTGGCGAACTCGTAGTCGTCGTACAGCGCGTCCACCTCGGCGACGGTGGCGTTCAGCCGCGACAGGATCCAGCGGTCGACCGCGGTCAGCTCCTCCGGCGCGGGCAGCGGGCCCTCGACGGTGGCGCCGTTCATCAGCGCGAAGCGGGTCGCGTTCCAGATCTTGTTGCAGAAGTTGCGCGAGCCCTTGACCCAGTCCTCGCCGATCGGCACGTCGGCGCCCGGGTTGGCACCGCGGGCGAGGGTGAAGCGGACGGCGTCGGCGCCGTAGGCGTCCATCCAGTCCAGCGGGTCCACGGCGGTGCCGGAGGACTTCGACATCTTCTTGCCGAACTCGTCGCGCACCAGACCGGTCAGGGCGACGGTCTTGAACGGCGCCTCGCCGTCCATCGCGTACAGGCCGAACATCATCATCCGGGCGACCCAGAAGAAGATGATGTCGTGGCCCGTCAGCAGGACGTCGGTCGGGTAGAACTTCTCCAGGTCGGCGGTCTTCTCCGGCCAGCCGAGCGTGGAGAACGGCCACAGGCCGGAGGAGAACCAGGTGTCCAGGACGTCCGGGTCCTGCACCCAGCCCTCGCCCGTCGGCGGCTGCTCGTCCGGTCCGACGCAGACGACCTCGCCGTCCGGGCCGTACCAGACCGGGATCCGGTGGCCCCACCAGAGCTGGCGCGAGATGCACCAGTCGTACATGTTGTCGACCCAGTCGAAGTAGCGGCGCTCCAGCTCCTTCGGGTGGATCTCCACCTTGCCGTCGCGGACGGCGTCACCGGCGGCCTTGGCCAGCGGCTCGACCTTGACCCACCACTGCAGCGACAGCCGCGGCTCGACCACCGTGTGGCAGCGCGAGCAGTGGCCGACGGCGTGCATGTACGGGCGCTTCTCGGCGACGATCCGGCCCTGCTCGCGCAGCGCGCCGACGACGGCCGAGCGGGCCTCCATCCGGTCCAGGCCGAGGAAGGGGCCGTGCACGGTGATCGCACCGCGCTCGTCCATCACCGTCAGGTTCGGCAGGTTGTGGCGCTGGCCGATGGCGAAGTCGTTCGGGTCGTGCGCGGGCGTCACCTTGACGGCACCGGTGCCGAACTCCGGGTCGACGTGCTCGTCGGCGACGACCGGGATCTCCCGGTCGGTCAGCGGCAGCTTGATGGTCCGGCCGATCAGGTGCCGGTACCGCTCGTCGTCCGGGTGGACGGCCACGGCGGTGTCGCCCAGCATCGTCTCGGCCCGGGTGGTGGCGACGACGATCGAGTCGTCACCGTCGCCGTAGCGGATCGAGACCAGCTCGCCGGGGACCTCCTCGTGCTCCACCTCGATGTCGGACAGCGCGGTGAGGCAGCGCGGGCACCAGTTGATGATGCGCTCGGCGCGGTAGATCAGGCCGTCGTCGAACAGCCGCTTGAAGATGGTCTGGACGGCCTGGGACAGGCCCTCGTCCATGGTGAAGCGCTCGCGCGACCAGTCCACGCCGTCACCGAGGCGGCGCATCTGGCCGAGGATGCGGCCGCCGTAGCTCTTCTTCCAGTCCCAGACCTTCTCCACGAAGGCCTCGCGGCCCAGGTCGTGGCGGGACAGGCCGACCTCGGCGAGCTGCTGCTCGACCTTGTTCTGGGTCGCGATGCCGGCGTGGTCCATGCCGGGCAGCCAGAGCGTCTCGAAGCCCTGCATGCGCTTGCGGCGGGTCAGCGCGTCCATCAGCGTGTGCTGGAAGGCGTGGCCGAGGTGCAGCGCGCCGGTGACGTTCGGCGGGGGGATGACGATCGTGTACGCGGGCTTGTCGCTCTTCGCGTCCGCGGTGAAGTAGCCACGCTCCACCCAGCGCTCGTACAGCTCGCCCTCTACGTCCGCGGGGGTGTAGGTCGTCGGGAGGGTTGCCGCATCGTCCCCGGTGGTGCTCACGGGGCGCTGGTTCGTCGTGTCGGTCACGACGCACAGTTTACGTAACCGAGGGCGCTGGTTACGAACCGCTTTCGGTCCGCGGACTCGGCCCGACCGGGCGCTCCCGCCGCGCGCGCCGTGCGGTAGCGTGCCCGGGCACTCGTCCGGGTGACCGGACGCACACGGACCTACCCATACGAAGATCGGCCGCTGGTGCGGCGGGGGAGCACGAGGACACATGTACGGCCAGGGACAGGGACAGCAGTATCCGCAGCCTCAGGGCCAGCCCTACGGCGGCCAGCCCTACGGCGCGCCGCCACCGCAGCAGCCGTACGGCGCCCCGCAGCCCCAGTACGGGTACCCGCCCCAGCAGCAGCCGTACGGCGCGCCGCAGCCCCAGTACGGCATGCCGCCGCAGGGCCCGTACGGCCAGCCGGGCTACCCGGTGCCGCCGCGCAAGGGCAAGGGCGGCCTGGTGATCGGCCTGGTCATCGGCGCGCTGGTGCTCGGCGGCGGCGGCTTCGCCGCCTGGAAGTTCCTCGGCGGCAGCGACTCGGGCGGCCAGTACAAGCTCAGCGCCCCGCAGACGCTGCTGGACGGCTACGTCCAGAAGTCGGCGACCGAGAAGGCCGCCGACATGAGCAATCCCGAGGTCGCGAAGGTCGGCACGGACCTGCACGGGGTGGTGGCCAGCTACAGCAAGGGCAGCGACGTCAAGAACATGGACTCGCTGTCGGTCATCGGCATCTACGGGAGCATCAACGACCCGAGCCAGATCATCGCCGACTCCAAGAAGGACAGCGGCGGCCTGACCTGGTCCACCCCGATGGCCGACTTCCCCGCCAAGGACAGCCACGCCTCCGACGGCAAGCTCAGCTGCGGCGTCACCAGCATCATCGGCAAGCCCGGCCCGACGGTCTGCGTGTGGGCGGACAAGTCCACCTACGGCCGGGTCACCTTCAGCCACATCAGCCTGAGCAGCGAGGGCACCGACCCGGGCATCACCCCGGCCCAGGCCGCGGAGAAGGCCCGCACCGTCCGCGACGCCATGAAGGTCGCCAAGTAGCCCTGGCACGCCCGGACCGGCTCCGGCCCCGCCGGGCCCACCGGCGACCATCCACACACGCGCCGTCCCGGGAAGGGGCCCCGCATGTCCGATCAGAACCCGTTCGGCCCGCCACAGGCGGATTTCCCGGCACCACCGCCGGCGACCGACCACGGCTACGGCGTCCCGCCGCAGGCCCCGCCGCCCGGCTACCCGGGCGCGCCGGGCGCTGCCGGGGCCTACCCGCCCTACTACGGCGGATACGCACCGGTCCCGCCGCCGCGCCGGTCCCACCGGACCCTGTGGATCGTGCTCGGCACCATCGGCGCCGTCGTGCTGCTGGGCGGCGGCGCGCTGGCCTACGCCGTCTGGGACGCGACCAACAGCGCCGGCACCCAGAAGGTCGTCCTGCCCGAGACCTTCCAGGACCTCACCCGCGACAACGACAGCGCCGTCACCGCCGAGATGGAACGGAGCATGGCCAAGAGCTTCGGCCAGGGCGACGGCGCCTGGAACCCCATCGGCGTGGCCGGGGTGTACCAGGACGCGCAGTCGAGGCAGCAGCTCATCGTGGCCGGCGGCTACGGCAAGGTCCTGCTGCCGAAGGAGCAGCTCGACCAGGCCTTCGCCGGGGCCGGCGGCGGCAAGGCCGACGCGATCACCCAGCGGCACACGGTGGACGCCGGGCCCAAGGGCGGCACCATGGAGTGCGCCGTGATGACCAGGTCCAACCACCAGGCGGGCCTGTGCGTCTGGGCGGACAGCAGCAGCGTGATCCTGGTGGGCCGGGTGCCGGCCCCCGGCACCCGGCCCGACCTGGACAAGCTCGCCACCGACACCCGCGAGCTGCGCGCGGTCGCCGAGGTGCCCAAGTAGGCACGCCGGCACGGCAGTGGCGAAGCGAAGGGGCCCCGCACCGGATTCCGGTGCGGGGCCCCTTCAGGCTGTGGGCCGACGGCTCAGGCGCTCTTGTCGCGGCGCTCGCGCTTGATCATGTCGCGCGGGACGAGGGTGGGGATGGCGTGCTTGGAGACCACGTCCCCGGTGACCACCACGCGGGCGACGTCCTGGCGCGAGGGGACCTCGTACATCACGGACATCAGCACCTCCTCCATGATGGCCCGCAGACCGCGCGCGCCGGTGCCGCGCAGGATCGCCTGGTCGGCGATCGCCTCCAGCGCGTCCCGGGAGAACTCCAGCTCCACGCCGTCCAGTTCGAAGAGCTTGCGGTACTGCTTGACCAGCGCGTTCTTCGGCTCGGTGAGGATCTGCAGCAGCGCCTCGCGGTCGAGGTTGTGCACGCTGGTGATCACCGGCAGACGGCCGATGAACTCGGGGATCATGCCGAACTTCACCAGGTCCTCGGGCATCACCTGGCGGAAGTGGTCGCTGGCGTCCGACTCGCGCTTGGAACGGATGTTGGCACCGAAGCCGATGCCCTTGGCACCCGCCCGGCCCTCGATGATCCGCTCCAGGCCGGCGAACGCGCCGCCGACGATGAACAGCACGTTGGTGGTGTCGATCTGGATGAACTCCTGGTGCGGGTGCTTGCGCCCGCCCTGCGGCGGCACCGAGGCGGTGGTGCCCTCCAGGATCTTCAGCAGCGCCTGCTGCACGCCCTCACCGGAGACGTCGCGGGTGATCGACGGGTTCTCGCTCTTGCGCGCGACCTTGTCGATCTCGTCGATGTAGATGATCCCGGTCTCGGCCTTCTTGACGTCGTAGTCGGCCGCCTGGATCAGCTTGAGCAGGATGTTCTCGACGTCCTCGCCGACGTACCCGGCCTCGGTCAGCGCGGTGGCGTCCGCGATCGCGAAGGGGACGTTCAGCATCCGGGCCAGGGTCTGCGCCAGCAGGGTCTTGCCGGAGCCGGTGGGGCCCAGCAGCAGGATGTTCGACTTGGCCAGCTCGATCGCGTCCTCGCGGCCGTTGCCGCCGCTACGGCCGGCCTCGCCCGCCTGGACCCGCTTGTAGTGGTTGTAGACCGCGACCGACAGCGCCTTCTTGGCGAGGTCCTGGCCGACCACGTACTGGTCCAGGAACTCGTAGATCTCGCGTGGCTTCGGGAGCTCCTCGAAACGGACCTCGGAGGTCTCGGCGAGTTCCTCCTCGATGATCTCGTTGCACAGGTCGATGCACTCGTCGCAGATGTACACGCCTGGGCCGGCGATCAGCTTCTTCACCTGCTTCTGCGACTTGCCGCAGAACGAGCACTTGAGCAGGTCGCCACCGTCTCCGATGCGTGCCACGAGGTGCTTCCCCTTCGCCAGGGGCCCCGCAGGGGTTCCGGGGCCTGGTGCTGTGGACCGTCCGCGCCGACGGCGCTCGGTCTCGCTATCCGACGGTACTCTGCCGGGCCCGTGATTCCGTCCTCTTCGCCGGGTCTGCCCTACGCCCTGGGCGAATTGATACCGAACAGATGCCGTGGCAGCGCCCGCCGACGGGTCGGGGCGGAGCGCGCAACCGGGTGCGCGCCCCGCCCCGACGGTGCCGGCCTCAGGAGGTCAGCGAGGTCTTGCGGGTGGAGATGATCTGGTCGACCAGACCGTACTCCAGGGCCTCCTCGGCGGTGAGGATCTTGTCGCGCTCGATGTCGTCGCGCACCTGTTCCACCGGCTTGTTGGAGTGCTTGGAGAGCATCTGCTCCAGCTGCTCGCGCATCCGGAAGATCTCCTTGGCCTGGATCTCCAGGTCGGACACCTGGCCGCGGCCGGTCTCGGTGTACGGCTGGTGGATCAGGATCCGGGCGTTCGGCAGCGCCATCCGCTTGCCGGGGGTGCCGGCGGCGAGCAGCACGGCCGCGGCGGAGGCCGCCTGGCCCATGCAGACCGTGGTGATGTCCGGCTTGACGTACTGCATGGTGTCGTAGATGGCCGTCAGGGCCGTGAACGAGCCGCCGGGCGAGTTGATGTACATCTGGATCTCGCGGTCCGGGTCCATCGACTCCAGGCACAGCAGCTGCGCCATGATGTCGTTCGCCGAGACGTCGTCGACCTGCGAGCCGAGGAAGATGATGCGCTCCTCGAACAGCTTGGCGTACGGGTCGTACTCGCGGATGCCCTGCGTGGTGCGCTCGACGAAGCGCGGGACGATGTAGCGACCCTCGGCGCGCATGTCCTCGACGCGGGCCTGGGCGGCCGACAGGCTGGGGATGTTCATGGGGGTTCTTGTCCTCCGGGGCGTTGTGGCTGTGGTCTCGTGGGCCGGGCCGAGGCTCAGGCGCCCGTGCCGCCGCCGCCGGGGACGTCCGCGGCGCTGTGCATGATCGCGTCGATGAGGCCGTACTCCAGGGCCTCCTCCGGGGTGAACCAGCGGTCGCGGTCGGAGTCCCGGGTGATCTGCTCGAAGGACTGGCCGCTGTGGAAGGCGATCAGCTCGGACATCCGCTTCTTGGTGCGGAGCAGCTGCTCGGCCTGGATGCGGATGTCCGTGGCGGAACCGCCGAGGCCCGCGGAGGGCTGGTGCATCAGGATGTTGGCGTTCGGCAGCGAGAAGCGCTTGCCCTTGGCGCCGGCGGTCAGCAGGAACTGACCCATCGAGGCCGCCATGCCCATCGCGATGGTGACGACGTCGTTCTTGATGTACTGCATGGTGTCGTAGATCGCCATGCCCGCCGAGATCGAGCCGCCCGGGGAGTTGATGTAGAGGAAGATGTCCTTCTCGGGATCAGCGGCCAGCAGCAGCAGCTGCGCGGTGATCTTGTTGGCGATGTCGTCGTCGACCTGCTGGCCGAGGAAGATGATCCGCTCGTTCAGGAGCCGGTTGTAGACCTGGTCACCCAGGCCGCCGAGCACGTCACCAGAGGCGGCGTGCGGCGCCATCGGGCCCATCTGCATCTGCGGGAACGTCACTTAGCCACCTGCTCAGTCGATTTGGACGGTCGCCGGGCGGCCGTCACGGTGTCGCACAGCTTCCGGGTATCACGTCGTGATTGTTGCTGTCCAAGGACCCTAACGCGCAGGCCCGGCCGCAGAATCCCTCACGCAGAACTGTTCGCTGTGAGCGCAGGGTCGCGGGGGCGGCGGAACGCCCGGCGGGGACGACAACGGGCCCGGACACCGTACGGCGTCCGGGCCCGTTGCAGCGCTTCAGGGGGCTACCGGGGCACTCAGGCCTCGGTGGTCTCCTCGGCAGCGGCCTCGGCGGGGGCCTCGACGGTCTCGGCCGTCTCGTCCTCGTCGTCGAAGTTGATCTCGTTGCCCTCGGTGTCGACGACCTTGGCGGCCTCGACCACGGTGGCCAGCGCCTTGCCGCGGGCGACCTCGCCGACCAGCAGCGGAACCTGGCCGCCCTGGACGACCTGCTGGGCGAACTGGTCCGGGGTGAGGCCGGAGCCGGCCGCACGGCGGATGAGGTGCTCGGTGAGCTCCTCCTGGTTAACACCCAGCTCCTCGTTCGCGACGATCTGGTCCAGGACGAACTGGGTCTTGATGCCCTTCTTCGCCTGCTCCTCGATCTCCGCCTCCCACTCCTCGCGGGTCTTGCCCTGGGTCTCCAGGTAGGTGTCGATGTTGAGGCCCATCGGCTCGAGCTGGTGGTGCTCGAGGTTGTGCTTGCGGGTCTCGATCTCGTCCTTCAGGAGCTTCTCGGGGTACTCGATCTCAACCAGCGCGAGCAGGGCGTCGAGGACCTTCTCCTGGGCCTGGGTGGCCTGGTCGTACTCCTTCATGCGCTCCAGGCGCTTGCGGGAGTCGGCGCGCAGCTCCTCCAGGGTGTCGAACTCGCTGGCCAGCTGGGCGAACTCGTCGTCCAGCTCCGGCAGCTCCTTCTCCTGGACGGCGGTGACGGTGACGGTGACCTCGGAGGTCTTGCCCGCCTGGGTGCCACCCTTGAGCTCGGTCTCGAAGGTCTTCTCCGCGCCGGCCGACAGGCCGAGCACGGCCTCGTCGATGCCGTCGATGAGGCGGCCCGAGCCGATCTCGTAGCTGACACCGGTGGCGGTGCCGTCCTCCGGCACCTCGCCGTCGACCTTGGCGATCAGGTCGACGACCACGATGTCGCCCTCGGCGGCGGCGCGCTCGACGTCCTTGACCGAGGAGAAGCGCTCGCGCAGCTGCTCCAGCGACTTGTCGATGTCCTCGTCGGAGACGGCGATCGGGTCGACGGTCACCTCGATGGAGGAGAACTCCGGCAGGGTGATCTCCGGACGGATGTCCACCTCGGCGGTGAACTTCAGGTCACCGCCGTCGGCGATCTTCTCGACACCCTCGATGTTGGTGATGTCGGGCTGGCCGAGGACCTCGATCTTGCCCTCGTCGACGGCCTGCGTGTAGAAGCGCGGCAGGGCGTCGTTGACGGCCTCTTCCAGCACGGCACCGCGGCCGAAGCGCTGGTCGATGACGCGAGCCGGGATCTTGCCCTTGCGGAAGCCCGGAACCGTGACCTGCTGGTTGATCTTCTTGTACGCCGCGTCGAGGCTGGGCTTGAGCTCCTCGAAGGGCACCTCGACGGTGAGTCGAACCCGGGTCGGGTTCAGAGTCTCGACGGCGCTCTTCACGGTTTGGTCTCCTATGGCTTGCGGTCAGGTTGTCTCCGCCCGCCCCGCACGCCCGGCCGGAGCCGGAACGGGTGGGTCGGACGAGACGGGCGATGGGCGCGGTTGGAGCTGCATCTCCCGTGTGGGTGGACGGTGAGCTTGACTCCTCGCCCTCGTGCGGTTGACCTGGGTTGACGCCACAGGGACTACCGCCAGCGCCCCATCCTACCGGTACCACGAAAGGCGGACGCCAGACGCCACCGTACCCCCGAACAGAACAGGGCCCCGCCCCGGTGGGCGAGACCCTGCCGCACTGTCGGGGTGACCGGATTCGAACCGACGGCCTTCCGCTCCCAAAGCGGACGCGCTACCAAACTGCGCCACACCCCGTGGTGCCGAGAGGAAGCGTACACGCCGGGCCTGTACGGCTCGTCGACTTATTCGGGGCACGGCGCGAGCGCCGCGGAAGAGGGTCCGCGCGGAATGCGGTGTGCACAGGAGCGACCGGACCAGGTACGCTGTCTCCCGAACTTCCGGCCGGGAACGGCTGGGGGGGTCGCGCGGGCGTAGCTCAATGGTAGAGCCCTAGTCTTCCAAACTAGTCACGCGAGTTCGATTCTCGTCGCCCGCTCTTCCGATCCGGCCCCGGTGCGCAACAGCGCACCGGGGCCGTCGGCGTTCCCGGGGCCGCGCCGCTCAGAGCCCCAGCCGGGCGGCCCGGGCGGCGGCCCGGTCGAGCAGCTGGTGGACGTCGCCCTCCCGGGTGGTGGGGCGGTCGTTGTACTCGTCCGGGGAGCGCGCCGGGCGGCCGGTGGCGTGCAGCACCTCCATCAGCTGGACCCGGCCCGCCCGCACGGTCGCCGGGGTGCCGTAGCCGTACGCCAGGACGGCGGCCTGGGCGCCGAGCAGGCAGACCCGCCCGGCACCGTCCCACATCGCGCCCTGCAGCCAGCCGTGCACGCCGATGTAGCGGGAGGCCAGCCGCAGGTGGTCGGCGGCGGTCACCGGGACGGGCCGGGCGGGGCGGCGCAGCGCCCGGTCGAGCAGGGTGGCCCTGGGCTCCGGGTGGCCGGCCTGCCAGGGGCGCAGGGTGCTCCCGTAGCGGCAGACGTACGGCCCCGGGGTGCGGGCGGGGGCGGGCAGCGAGGCGAGGTAGGCCTCGACCTCGGCGACCAGGCCGGAGCCGTCCGGGCCCGCCAGCAGGTCCGCGAGTGCGGTCGGGTGCGGCGCGGGGGGCGTCGGGGCGGTGCGGGCCATGCGGGCTCTCCAGGCGGGCGGCGGTCGGGTTCCGCTCACCAAAGTGGGGCATCCCGGACATTTCCGCGACCGCAGGGAGAAGCCGTCCGCACGGTTTCCCGCACGGCGGTCTGGCCGATAGCCTCGGCGGCGTTCGAGCGCAGTTCGAGCGCCACCCCTGGCGCCGCGCTCCCGAGGTGGAGGAGTCCCGGTGGGTCCGCAGGAGCGACTGGCGGTCATACAGCGCTGTGTGGTCCGGGAGATGGCGCGACTGGGCCAGGACTTCCACCCGGACGGCGAGGTGGTGCGCGGCCCCGGGACCACCGCGGTGGCGGTGCGCGAGCACCCCGGGGAGGACGGCGGCGCCGGGCACGTGGACCTCGGCTTCGTGCTGCAGCTCGGCCGGGCGGACGCCCCGGTGGTGTGGGACTGCGCGCCCGGCCTCGGCAAGACCGAGGAGGAGAAGCTCGCGAACGCGGTGAAGATGTGGGCGACCACCACCGCCTCGGTGCTGGTCGAACTGGCGGACGGGCGCGGGGTGCACGCCGACCGCCCGGACCTGCCCGAACTCCCGGGCTGGCGGGCGGTGCAGGGGCCGGCGGCGGTGTTCGGCTTCGGCAACGAGCACCTGGCGGCCTGGCTCGCCGAGCACCGGGTGCTGCCCGCGCTGGCGCCGGCACTCGGCCGGGAGCTGACCGGGCCGGGGCCGGTCGGGGTGAAGCTCTTCCTGGGCGGGAAGGCGGGGGACGACGTCGCCGAGGTCCGGGTGGGCGGCGAGGTGTCGGAGGCGGCCTCCGCGGCGCTGCGCGCGCTGGACTGGCCGCGCGGCGAACGGCTGTGCTGGGCGCGGCTGTTCGTGCTGCTGACGGCGGAGCGGGCCGCGCCGGTCACGGCCTGGCCGACGGGCGCCCCGGCGTCCGCACCGGTGCGTGCCCCGGCCCCGGCGGCGGCGCGCCCCCGGGGTCTGTTCGCCCGCTGGCGGGAGGCCCGGCGGGCCGGCCGGTAGCTGTGACCCGCCCGCTCG
This sequence comes from Kitasatospora sp. NPDC096128, assembly GCF_040303105.1. Lineage (NCBI taxonomy): Bacteria > Bacillati > Actinomycetota > Actinomycetes > Kitasatosporales > Streptomycetaceae > Kitasatospora > Kitasatospora sp. NPDC096128. Next base: position 160,633 of record NZ_JBEOSP010000011.1, read on the forward strand.
CCCCGAACCGAAGGGGCGGGCGGGAGCCGTCCGTCGGCCCGGCCGGGTCAGCCCCCGGTGATGCTCGAGATGCTGTGCGCCAGGTTGGCCAGCAGCGAGTTGATCGAGGTTGCCATCGTGGTCTCGTGCAGCATGAAGCCGAACAGGGCGGCGACGATCGCGTGCGGGATCTTCAGCTGCTTGTTCCGGATGAAGATGATGCACAGGATCGCGAACAGGACCAGCGCGGAGACGGAGAGTGCCACCCGGACTCACTTCCTCGTTTCATAGCGTGGCGCCGCCGCCCGGCGGCACCTGCGAAGCCGGACCCCGGCTTGTCCGACGGTCCCGAGGCGGAATCGCGGACCGTCCGGCGCAGCGCCGGCGAGGGAGTACGCGTCGGCCCGCTGTCTGGTGTGCCGCACGTGTCGCCCCCCATCCCCCGAATCCTGAACAGTCCCGCCCGGACTCAGTGTGGTCGACCGTGCCGATTGCGTAAAGGTCTGACAGTCAGCCCAACGCCGACATCCTGCGATGCGAGACGAGTTTCCGCCGACCGGGACGATAGCGGAGCCGTTCTGACGAATCGTCGGCGGGGCGGTGCTGAGCGGCCGGGAAACGCCCGGGGGCGGGGAGCGGAAGCCGCAGATCCGCTCAGCCGACGGGGCGCCCGATATGGCTGAAGATCAGCTGCCAGGCTTGACACGAGAGCCCTGCCGGTGGCATATGCGCCGATGGCACCTGACGAGGATCTGCTCAATCACGCCAGAGCAGCAGGACGGCGCGGTCGTCGTTGATGTCCCGGGCGACCGTCTCGATCAGCGCGGCCGCCGCGCCCGCGCCGCCGCCCGGGGCGCCGCCGGGGACCAGCCGGTCGGCCTCCCCCATCAGCCGGTCCATGCCCTCGGCGAGATCCCGGCCGGGCGCCTCGACCATGCCGTCGGTGCACAGCATCAGCACGTCGCCCCGGTTCAGCCGGCCGCGGACGCCGTCGAACTTGGCGCCGTCGTAGATCCCGAGCAGCGGGCCCTCGGCCTCCTTGACCTCCCAGCGCCCCTCGCCGGCCAGCCGCTGCATGCCGGGCAGGTGCCCGGCCGAGAGCAGTTCGTACTCGCCGGTGTCCAGGTCCAGCACCAGGTGGACGGCGGTGGCGAAGCCCTCCTCCCAGGACTGGCGGAGCAGGTAGCCGTTGGCGGCGGGCAGGAAGTCGTGCGCGGGCAGCGAGCCGACCAGGCCGCCGAAGGCGCCGGACAGCAGCAGCGCCCGCGAGCCCGCGTCCATGCCCTTGCCGGAGACGTCCGCGAGGACGACCTCCAGCAGCCGCTGGCCGGGGCCGGTGCGGGCGGCCACCACGAAGTCGCCGGAGAAGGACTGGCCGCCGGCCGGGCGCAGCGCCATGTCCGCGTGCCAGCCGGTCGGCAGCTCGGGCACCCGGCTCTGCACCCGCAGCCGCTCGCGCAGGTCGAACAGCATGGTGGAGCCGCCCCACCAGGGGACGCCGACCCGGGCCCGGAACTGGGCCAGCAGCAGGCCGCCCACCCCGGCGGCGCCGACCACCAGGGCCGCGCCGGGGGTCACGCCGTAGACGTAGGCCTCCGGGTTGTCGCTGGCGACCCGCTGGCCGGTGTGGATCACGGACTCGGCGGACAGCCCGAGGGCGGCCAGCGCGTAGAGCACCACCAGGCTGCCGGGGCGCAGCAGCAGGGCGCCGGCCAGGATCGGCAGGACCAGGGCGGTGGGCGGGGCCCAGTCCGGGATCCAGATGTTGAGCAGGATCATCAGCGGGACGAGCAGGGCCAGCGCGCAGAGCACCGGCCAGTCGGCGGCGCCGCCGCGGAAGTAGTCGACACCGGCCGTGCGCAGCCTTCGGCGGGCCCGGCGGAGCCTCTTGCGCAGCCGGGCCGTCACGGGGTCGGACGCCGGAGCGGCGCCGGGCCTCGTCGCAGTCGTCTGGGGCGATTCGCCCGGCGGTCTGCCAGCCATGGGGTCCGACCCTATCCACGGGTGCGGCCCGGCGTCGACGGCCCGGGGGCGGGCGGCGGCCCCGGCGCGCGGACCGCTCGGCGGGTTTCGGCCGATCGGGCCGGTGGCGGGCGCGCCGTCAGGAAGCGTGCGCCGGTTGAACATACGGAGCCCGCGGGCGGCGCGTGCGCCCCGCGTGCGGGGATGCCGGGTGCGCGGGGTGCTGTGGCCGATGCCACAGGTGCCGCCGGGGGCGACGCGAGCGACGACGGCCGGCCGCACCAGAGGGTGCGGCCGGCCGTCGCCACGGAAGAACGGACGGGTGGGTGGATCAGCCCTGGGGGTGGTGGGCCGGGATCGGCGGGAGCTCGCCGGTGGTCTCGTACTCGCTCAGCATCTCGATCCGGCGGGTGTGCCGGGCCTCGCCGCTGTAGGGGGTGTTGAGGAAGACCTCGACGAACTTGGTGGCCTCGTCCTCGGTGTGCATCCGCCCGCCGATGGAGATCACGTTGGCGTTGTTGTGCTGACGGCCGAGCTCGGCGGTCTGCACGCTCCAGGCCAGCGCCGCACGGACGCCCTTGACCTTGTTGGCGGCGATCGCCTCGCCGTTGCCCGAGCCGCCGATCACGATGCCGAGGGCGTCCGCGTCGGCCGCGGTGCGCTCGGCGGCGCGCAGGCAGAACGGCGGGTAGTCGTCCTCGGCGTCGTAGATGTGCGGCCCGCAGTCGACCGGCTCGTGGCCGGCCCCCTTGAGCCACTCCACGAGGTGGTTCTTCAGTTCGTATCCGGCATGGTCGGAGCCCAGGTACACGCGCATGCCATGAGTGTGGCATGCGGGTGCGCCCGGGCCCGACAACGGGGGGCCGGGGTCTCAGCGGCGGCCGAGCAGCTTCCAGGCGAGCGGCAGCGCACCGGCGGCGAAGGCGGCCTTGAGCGCGTCGCCGACCAGGTACGGGTAGAGGCCCAGCTCGGCGGCGCGGGCGAGGGGGACGTGCAGGCTGAACGCCAGGTACGGAACGCCGACGGCGTAGATGGCGAGGCTGCCCAGGACCATGGTGACGGCGGTGTTCACCGGGGAGCGGTCGGCCCCGCGGCGGGCCAGCGCGCCGGTCAGGGCGGCGGCGAGGACGAAGCCCAGCACGTAGCCGAGGGAGGGCATCGCCCAGCCGGAGGTGCCCTCGGCGAACCAGGGCAGGCCGGCCATGCCGGCCAGCAGGTAGAGCGCCAGCGAGGCGACGCCGCGGCGGGCGCCGAGCGCGGTGCCGACCAGCAGGGCGGCGAAGGTCTGACCGGTGACCGGCACGGGCGAGCCGGGGACGTTGACCGACAGCTGGGCGGCCACGCCGGTCAGCGCGGCGCCGCCGACCACCAGGGCCAGGTCGCGGACCTGGGTGCCGAGGCGGGTCGAGGCGGTGGGCAGCAGGTCGGCGAGGACGGCGCGGCGCGCTATCGGGGTGGTGGCAGTGGCCATCGGGGGATCCTCCGTGGGGTCCAGGTGAGTGAACACCTGTGAACCTACGTGGTGATCCACTGCGCCGATGCCACGGTTTCGGACAAAGCCCCGCCCGTGAAGCTTGTCGGAACCGGCCCCCGGCGACGTTCCGTCAATCCTGCGCCACGTACGGTCACCGCCCGGTCCGCATCGTGGGCCCACGGCGGACCTCGTTGGCATGAGCAGCGGGCGCCCCGGATATTGGACAGCTCATGCCGCATTCCGCACAGTCTGGATCCACCCCTATGGCCCCCACCTCCGCGCGCCCGGCGCCCGGGACCACCGAGGCTCCCCCGCCGTCCGGTGGCCAGCAGCTCAGCCACGGACTCAAGCAGCGCCACCTGTCGATGATCGCCCTCGGCGGCGTCATCGGCGCCGGCCTGTTCGTGGGCTCCGGCGCCGGCATCGCGGCCGCCGGGCCGGCGATCATCCTCGCCTTCACCCTCTCCGGCCTGCTGGTCATGCTGATCATGCGGATGCTCGGCGAGATGTCCGCCGCCCGCCCGGCCTCCGGCTCCTTCTCGGTGCACGCCGAGAAGGAGATCGGCCCCTGGGCCGGGATCACGGCCGGCTGGATGTACTGGGTGATGCTGTGCTGCGGCGTCGCCGCCGAGGCCACCGCCGCCGGGAAGATCGTCAACGGCTGGATACCCGGGGTCTCCGCCTGGGTCTGGGTCGCCCTGTTCATGGTCTTCTTCTGCGCCAGCAACCTCACCGCGGTGAAGAACTTCGGCGAGTTCGAGTTCTGGTTCGCCACCGTCAAGGTCGCCGCGATCATCGCCTTCCTGGTCATCGGCGGGCTCGGCGTCGCCGGGGTGATCGGCCCCGGTGCCCCCGGTGCCACCAACCTCACCGGCCAGGGCGGCTTCCTGCCCACCGGCGTCAGCGGGCTGATCGTCGGCCTGCTCGCCTCGGTCTTCGCGTACGGCGGCCTGGAGACGGTCACCATCGCCGCGGCCGAGTCCGACGACCCCAAGCGGAACGTCGCCAACGCGGTGCGCACCGCCGTGTGGCGGATCGCGATCTTCTACATCGGCTCGATGGCCCTGGTGGTCACCCTGGTCTCCTGGAAGGACCCGGCGGTCGTCGCCGACGGCCCGTACGTCACCGTGCTGCGCCACCTCGGGGTGCCCGGAGCCGGGACGATCATGGAGGCGGTGGTGCTGATCGCGCTGCTGTCCGCGATGAACGCCAACATCTACGGCGCCTCCCGGATGGCCTACTCGCTGGTCGGCCGCGGCCAGGGCCCCAAGGCGCTGGCCAAGGTCTCCGGCGGGGTGCCCCGCCGGGCCGTGCTGGCCTCCTGCCTGTTCGGCTTCGGCGCCGTGCTGGCCGCCAAGTTCTGGCCGGACACCGTGTTCACCTGGCTGATGAACACCACCGGCGTCGCGATCCTGGTGGTCTGGCTGTTCATCTGCATCGTCCAGCTGCGGATGCGCCGCCGGCTGGAGCGCGAGACGCCCGAGCTGCTCACCGTCAAGATGTGGGGCTACCCGTACCTGACCTGGGTCGCGATGGCCGCCGTGGCCGGCATCCTCGCGCTGATGACCACCACCGAGGGCAACCGCCGGCAGCTGTACGCGGCCGGGGTGCTGGTCGCGCTGCTCAGCGCGGCCGGACTGCTCAAGCAGCGGCGGGACGCGGCCGCCGCCCGCTAGGCACGACGCGGAAGGGCCCGGTACCGAGCCGGGCCCTTCCGCGTACCGGGGGCCGTGGCGTGCCGGGCCTTCGGCGTGCCGGGGCCTACTCGAAGGACGGGCCCGCCGTCCGGGTGCGCTTGATCTCGTAGAAGCCCGGGGTGGAGGCCACCAGCAGGGTGCCGTCCCACAGCCGGGCCGCGGCCTCGCCCTTGGGGGCCGGGGTGACCACCGGGCCGAAGAAGGCGACCCGGTCGCCGTCCGCGCCCTCGACCGCGATCACCGGGGTGCCGACGTCCTCGCCGACCAGGGTGATGCCCTCCTTGTGGGAGGCGCGCAGGGCCTCGTCGTACGCGTCGGTGTCCGCCGCGTCCGCCAGGTCGGCCGGCAGGCCGGCGGCCACCAGGGCGGCCTGGATCGTCTCCCGGTTCTGCGGCAGGCCCTGGTTGTGGAAGCGCAGGCCCAGCTCGGTGTAGAGCCGGCCCAGCACCTCCTCCCCGTGCTGCTGGGCGGCTGCGACGCACACCCGCACCGCGCCCCAGGCGTTGTCCAGCAGCTCGCGGTAGTTCTGCGGCAGGTCGCGGTGCTCGTTCAGCACCGACAGGCTCATCACGTGCCAGTTCACGTCGACCGGGCGCAGCTGCTGGACCTCGATCAGCCAGCGGGACGTCATCCACGCCCACGGGCAGGCCGGGTCGAACCAGAAGTCGGCGGTCTTGCGCTCAGCGGCAGTCGTCACTGGGTCTCGTCCTTCGTGAGGTGTTCCGAGGCTGCGGGGCATCGCCCCACCCGAACCCCAACACCCGCCCGCCGCCGCTGATTCCGGCTCCGGCGCGGCGGCCTGTGCAATGGTACCGGCCGGGCGGGCGTGAAAGGATGCCCCTGCGTGCGCGGGCCACAGACCGTGCGCGGGACCACAGCACCCACCCACGCACCACCGTGCGGGCCGGACAAAGGAGTACCGCCGTGCCGGGCAAGAACCTGAGCCGCGAGGAAGCACAGCAGCGAGCCGGCGTCCTGGCCGTCGACGGCTACGACGTCCGGCTGGACGTGACCTCGGCCCCCGACCCGGCGGCCGCGACGTTCCGCTCCACCACCACCATCGCTTTCCGCTGCACCCAGCCCGGCGCCGCCACCTTCCTCGACCTGCTGGCCCCCGCCGTCCGCTCGGTCACCCTCAACGGCCGCGCCCTGGACCCGGCCACCGCCTACGACGGCGCCCGGGTGCACGTCGACGGGCTGGCCGCCGAGAACGTCCTCACCGTCGAGGCGGACTGCGCCTACAGCCGCACCGGCGAGGGCCTGCACCGCTTCGTCGACCCGGCGGACGGCGAGACCTACCTCTACACCCACTACGAGCCGGCCGACGCCCGCCGGGTGTTCGCGACCTTCGAACAGCCCGACCTCAAGGCCCCGTTCACCTTCACGGTGACCGCCCCGGCCGCCTGGGACGTGCGCTCCAACGCCGTGCACGAGAACGTGACCGCCGAAGGCGACGCCCGCACCTGGGAGTTCGCGCCCACCAAGCCGATCTCCACCTACCTCACCGCCGTGGTGGCCGGCCCGTACCACGTCGCCACCGACCACTACAGCCGCGAACTCGCCGACGGCACCACCCTGGAGATCCCGCTCGCCGCGCTCTGCCGCCGCTCGCTCGCCCCGCACTTCGACGCGGAGGAGATCCTCGGCGTCACCAAGCTCGGACTCGACTTCTTCCACGAGGAGTTCGACTTCCCGTACCCCTTCGGCAAGTACGACCAGGCCTTTGTCCCCGAGTACAACATCGGCGCGATGGAGAACCCGGGCTGCGTGACCTTCAAGGAGGAGTTCGTCTTCCGCTCGAAGGTCACCGACGCCGCCTACGAGTCCCGTGCCAACGTCGTGCTGCACGAGATGGCCCACATGTGGTTCGGCGACCTGGTCACCCCGCGCTGGTGGGACGACCTGTGGCTCAAGGAGTCCTTCGCCGACTTCATGGGCTCCTACGGCCTGATCGGCGCCCGCACCCGGTACTCCTCCGCCTGGGTCACCTTCGCCAACCAGCGCAAGGCCTGGGCCTACCGGCAGGACCAGTTCCCCACCACCCACCCGATCACCGCCGACATCCGCGACCTCGAGGACGCCAAGCTCAACTTCGACGGCATCACCTACGCCAAGGGCGCCTCCGTCCTCAAGCAGCTGGTCGCCTACGTCGGTTCGGAGGCCTTCTTCGAGGGCGCCCGCCGCTACTTCAAGCGGCACGCCTTCGGCAACACCGAACTGGGCGACCTGCTGGGCGTGCTGGAGGAGACCAGCGGGCGCGACCTCAAGAGCTGGGCCGCCGCCTGGCTGCAGACCGCCGGCGTCAACGCGCTCACCCCGCAGGTCACCACCGACGCCGAGGGCCGGATCACCGAACTCGCCGTCCTCCAGGACGGCGACACCCTGCGCCCGCACCGGATCGCGATCGGCCTGTACGACCGGGACTCCGACGGCGCCCTGCTGCGCACCGGGCGGATCGAGCTGGACGTCACCGGCGCCCGCACCGTCGTCGCCGAGGCCGTCGGCCGCCGGCGCCCGGACCTGGTCCTGCTCAACGACGAGGACCTGACCTACTGCAAGATCCGCTTCGACGCCGACTCGCTGGAGACCCTGCGCACCGGCCTCGGCGACATCCGCGACGAGCTGGCCCGGGCGCTCGCCTGGTCCGCGGTCTGGAACCTCACCCGGGACGGTCTGATGCCGGCCCGCGACTACGTCGCCCTGGTGCTGCGCTTCGCCGGCCAGGAGGGCAACATCGGCGTGCTGCAGTCGCTGCACGCCCAGTCCAAGACCGCCGTCGACCTGTACGCCGCCCCCGAGTGGCGCGCCGAGGGCGCCCGCCGGCTCGCCGACGGCGCCTTGCGGGAGCTGCGCGAGGCCGTCCCCGGCAGCGACCACCAGCTCGCCTGGGCCCGCTTCCTGGCCCAGACCGCGGGCGGCGCCGAGCACCTCGGCCTGGTCCGCGGCCTGCTGGCCGGCAGTGCCCGGATCGACGGCCTGGAGGTCGACCAGGAGCTGCGCTGGTCGCTGTGGCTGGCCCTGGCCGCCGCCGGACAGGCCGGCGACGAGGAGCTCGCCGGCGAACTGGCCGCCGACAACACCGCCGGCGGCAAGCGCCAGTACACCCAGTGCCTGGCCGCCCGGCCCACCCCGGAGGCCAAGGCCGCCGCCTGGTCGGCCGTGATCGACTCGGACGAGCTGCCGAGCGCCCTGGTCGAGGCCAACAGCGCGGGCTTCGCCATCCCCGCCCAGCGCGACCTCACCGCCCTCTACGCGGCGCCGTACTTCAAGCTGCTGGAGCGGGTCTGGGCCGAGCGGACCATCGAGATCGCGATCCGGATCGTCGGCGGCTTCTTCCCGATCGCCCAGACCGACGCGCAGACCCTGGCCGAGGCCGACGCCTGGCTGGACGGCCACCCGCAGGCCGCGCCGGCACTGCGCCGCCTGGTGCTGGAGCGCCGGGACGACCTGGCCCGCGCCCTGCGGGCACAGGCCTGCGACCAGGCCTGACGCGAGGCCTGACAGCAGGCCTGACGCCGCCGCGAAGGGGCCCGCCGGATCCGTTCCGGCGGGCCCGTACCGGGGTCGGTCCCGGCGGATCGGCCCCGGCGGGCCGGGTCAGTCCCGGCGCAGGCCGCGGTCCAGGGCGGCGATCGCGCTGCCCCTGGCGTCGTCGCCGTCCAGCGACCAGACCATCACCCCGGCCAGGTCGTTCCAGCGCGCGTAGCGGGCCTTCTCGGTGAGCACCTCGGCGGTGTCGTAGCTGTAGAAGGTGGTGCCGTCGTACTTCCAGGACGCGCCGTGGTCGCGGTCCACGTACACCCGGCCGGGCAGCGCGTCGAGCTCGGCGTAGGAGTGGTCGGGGGCGGCGGCGCCGGCGCTCTGGTAGAGGCCGCCGCGCCGACCGGGGGCGACGCCGGTCCAGCCGTGGCCGTAGAGCGGGGCGCCGAGGACGAGCTGCTCGGAGGGCAGGCCGCGGTCCTGGTAGTGGGTGACGGCGCTGTCCGCGGAGCGCTGCCGGGTGTCCGGGTCGGCGGGGTCCGAGTAGAGGTTGGCCTGGTGGTTCGCCGGGCCCTTGCCCTCCCAGGGGCCGTGCAGGTCGTAGGCCATCAGGCTGAGCCAGTCCACCGACCGGCTCAGCGCGGGCAGTTCGAGCCGGTCGGCGACCGTCTCGTTGGCGGCGACGGCGGCGGTGAGCAGGTAGTGCTTGCCCTTCCGGCCGCTCAGCGCGTCGAGTTGGCGGCGGAACTCGGCCATCAGCAGGGTGTAGTTGCGGCCGTCCTCGGGGCGGACCACGTTGCCGGCGTCCCCGCCGCCACCCGGGTACTCCCAGTCGATGTCGATGCCGTCGAAGACGCCGGCGGCCGCGCCCGCGCCGCCCTCCGGGGAGCCGGGCAGGACCGGGAGGTCGCCCTTGAGGTAGAGGTCGATGCAGGAGGAGACGAACTTCTTGCGGGCGGCGTCGGTGGCGGCCGCGTCCGAGAAGTACTTGGACCAGCTCCAGCCGCCGAGCGAGATGACCGCGCGCAGCTGCGGGTTCTTCGCCTTGAGCTTGCGCAGCTGGTTGAAGTGGCCCTTGAGCGGCTGGCCGGGGGCGTCGGCGACGCCGTCCACCGAGTCGGCGGCGGAGAAGGTCCGCTGGTAGTCGTCGCGGGCGTCGCCCTGGCCGGAGTCGTTGCCCTCGAAGCAGGTGCCGTCCGCGGAGACGTTGCCGAAGGCGTAGTTGACGACGGTGAGCCTGGCGGCCTGGCCGGAGTCCTGGACCCGCTTGGCGGAGCTGTCGGCGCCCCACTGGGTGAAGTAGCCGACCCGTTGGCCCTTCAGCCCGGGCCCGTGGTGGCCGCGCTCCGCGGCGTTCGCGGCGGTGGGTGCGACGAGCAGGGCGGCGACGGTGGTGGCGGCGAGCAGCGCTGAGGCGCGAGTGGGCATACCGGACCCGTTCTCTGAGGCGGCGTCAAATGGTCTGGACCAGATGGCACAGAGGTTTAGTCCATCGACGGCCGGCCGCACAAGGGGGCGTCGGCATCCGGTGCGCCGTGCAGAAGGGGCCGGACCGCGGTGGGCGGTCCGACCCCTTCGGGCACTAGCGCGGAGCTCAGCCGATGAGCGAGCGCAGCACGTACTGCAGGATGCCGCCGTTGCGGTAGTAGTCCGCCTCACCGGGGGTGTCGATGCGGACGACCGCGTCGAACTCCTTGTCGGCCGCACCGTCACGGGTGGCCTTGACCTTGACGGTCTTGGGGGTGCGACCCTCGTTGAGCTCGGTCACGCCGGTGAAGGAGAAGGTCTCCTCGCCGGTGAGGCCGAGGGACTCGGCGTTCTCGCCCTCCGGGAACTGCAGCGGCAGGACGCCCATGCCGATCAGGTTCGAGCGGTGGATGCGCTCGTAGGACTCGGCGATGACGGCCTTGACGCCGAGCAGCGCGGTGCCCTTGGCGGCCCAGTCGCGGGACGAGCCGGAGCCGTACTCCTTGCCCGCCAGGACGACCAGCGGGACGCCGGCGGCCTGGTAGTTCTGCGAGGCGTCGTAGATGAACGACACCGGCGCGTCGGCCTGGGTGAAGTCGCGGGTGTAGCCGCCCTCGGTGCCCGGCGCGATCTGGTTGCGCAGGCGGATGTTGGCGAAGGTGCCGCGGATCATGACCTCGTGGTTGCCGCGGCGCGAGCCGTAGGAGTTGAAGTCACGCTTCTCGACACCGTTGGCGGTCAGGTACTGCGCCGCCGGGGTGCCCGGCTTGATGTTGCCGGCCGGGGAGATGTGGTCGGTGGTGACCGAGTCGCCCAGCTTGGCCAGGACGCGGGCACCGGCGATGTCGGTCACCGGGCTCGGGGTCTTGGCCATGCCCTCGAAGTACGGGGGCTTGCGGACGTAGGTGGACTCGGTGTCCCACTCGAAGGTGTTGCCGGTCGGGACCGGGAGCGACTGCCAGCGGTGGTCGCCGGCGAAGACGTCCTGGTAGCCCTTGTCGAACATGGCCTCGTCGATGGAGCCGGCGACGGTCTCGGCGACCTCCTGCTCCGACGGCCAGATGTCGGAGAGGAAGACGTCGTTGCCGTCGGCGTCCTGGCCCAGGGCGTCCTTGGTGATGTCGACGTTCATGTTGCCGGCGAGGGCGTAGGCGACCACCAGCGGCGGGGAGGCCAGGTAGTTCATCTTGACGTCGGGGTTGATCCGGCCCTCGAAGTTGCGGTTGCCGGAGAGCACCGAGACGACGGCCAGGTCGGACTCGTTGACGGCGGCCGAGACCTCCTCGGGCAGCGGGCCCGAGTTGCCGATGCAGGTGACGCAGCCGTAGCCGACCAGGTTGAAGCCCAGCTTCTCCATGTACGGGAGCAGGCCGGCCTTCTCGTAGTAGTCCATGACGACCTTGGAGCCGGGCGCCAGGGTGGTCTTGACCCAGGGCTTGACGTGCAGGCCCTTCTCCACGGCCTTCTTCGCCAGCAGGGCGGCGCCCAGCATGACGGAGGGGTTGGAGGTGTTGGTGCAGGAGGTGATCGAGGCGATCACGACCGCGCCGTTGTCGATCTCGTAGGTCGAGCCGTCGGGGGCGGTGACGGCGGTCGGCTTCGAGGCCTCGGCGGAGTAGGTCGGCAGCGCCTCGGCGAACTTCTCGGCGGCCTCGGCCAGGATCACGCGGTCCTGCGGGCGCTTCGGGCCGGAGATCGACGGGACGACGGTGGAGACGTCCAGCTCCAGGTACTCCGAGTAGACCGGCTCGTGCGCCGGGTCGTGCCAGAGGCCCTGCTCCTTGGCGTACGCCTCGACCAGGGCGAGCTGCTGCGCATCGCGGCCGGTGAGCTTCAGGTAGTTGATGGTCTCGGCGTCGATCGGGAAGATCGCGCAGGTCGAGCCGAACTCCGGCGACATGTTGCCGATGGTGGCGCGGTTGGCCAGCGGGATGGAGCCGATGCCGTCGCCGTAGAACTCGACGAACTTGCCGACCACACCGTGCTTGCGCAGCATCTCGGTGATGGTCAGGACCAGGTCGGTGGCGGTGGTGCCGGCCGGCAGCTCGCCGGTCAGCTTGAAGCCGACGACGCGCGGGATCAGCATGGAGACCGGCTGGCCGAGCATCGCGGCCTCGGCCTCGATGCCGCCGACGCCCCAGCCCAGCACGCCCAGGCCGTTGACCATGGTGGTGTGCGAGTCGGTGCCGACGCAGGTGTCCGGGTAGGCCTGGCCGCCGCGGACCATGACGGTGCGGGCCAGGTGCTCGATGTTCACCTGGTGGACGATGCCGGTGCCCGGCGGGACGACCTTGAACTCGTCGAAGGCGGTCTGGCCCCAGCGCAGGAACTGGTAGCGCTCCTTGTTGCGGCCGTACTCGATCTCGACGTTCTGGGTGAACGCGTCCTTGGTGCCGAACTTGTCGGCGATGACCGAGTGGTCGATGACCAGCTCGGCCGGGGCCAGCGGGTTGATCTTGGCCGGGTCGCCGCCCAGCTCCTTGACGGCCTCGCGCATGGTGGCCAGGTCGACCACGCAGGGGACGCCGGTGAAGTCCTGCATGATCACGCGCGCGGGCGTGAACTGGATCTCCTGGCTCGGCTGGGCGTTCTCGTCCCAGTTGCCGAGCGCGCGGATGTGGTCGGCGGTGATGTTCGCGCCGTCCTCCGTGCGGAGCAGGTTCTCCAGCAGCACCTTGAGGCTGTAGGGCAGCCGCTCGGAACCCTCGACGGCGGAGAGCTTGAAGATCTCGTACGACTCGTCGCCCACCTGCAGCGAGCTGCGGGCTTCGAAGCTGTTCGCGGACACGACTGACTCCTTCTGGGTGCTTCGTGCGATATCCGGCCGCCACGCTGGTAAGGTCAGCCTTACTTGGACTGACCTCGCCGCATCGCCGGGCGCGCCCCTCGGCAAGTATCTTGATGTCGAGATATATCGTAAGGGGCAGTTATCTCGATGTCGAGATAAACCATAGTGCATGCCGCCGCCATCACCACCGCAGGCATGCCCCGGTGCGTTTCGCCGCAGGTCAGCGGCCGTCCGGGCCACGGCGCTTGCGCTCCAGCCGGATCAGCCAGACCGCCCCCGCCACGATCGCGGCGGCCAGCAACAGCACCACCACGAGCTCACCACCCGAGCCGCCGGTCGGCGCCGGAGCGATGTCGGCCAACAGGGTCGTCGTCCTCATACCTTCACCTCCTTTCGGCCCGTCCGCACCTGGTCCGGGTCCGCGGCCGCGTCGGCCTCCGCGTTCCGGCCTTCGCCGAGTCCGAGCACCAGCGCCAGCAGCACCGGGAACTCCAGATACGCGTGGTAACTGGCCAGCGCCGCGTACACCGAGCGGCCCTGGGCGTAATCCACGGCGAACAACAGGGCCAGCAGCCCGCCCGCCCCCGCCCCCAGCGCCCACGCCCGGCCGCCCCGCAGACCCGGCACCCGGGCGTCGAAACGCTCCGCCGCCTCCGGCGCGTACCGCGGCAGGAACCACACCCAGACCACGTAGTGCATCGTCTGCAGGAAGGCGAACACCGCCAGGAACCGCAACCCCACCTGCGGGGTCAGCCAACCCGGCGGGGTGTACACCGCCGCCAGCCGGTCCGTCCAACCCCCCGGGCGCTGGGACAGCCAGCCGTCCAGCCACCCGCTCAGCAACAGGGCCGGCACCAGCAGCACCCAGCCGCACTGCAGCACCAGGAACGCCGCGCGCCCCCGCGCCAGCCGGCGCGACCACTCCGCCAGGAACAGCAGCGGCACCACGTTGTGCAGGTGCGCCAGCACCACGAAGTGGTACGCCGGGAAGGCCAGCGAAGCCGAAGCCGCGGCCACCAGCCCCACCCCCGCCGCCACCGACGGCCCCGGCCGGCCGCGCAGCCCGTACCGACAGGCCGCCGCCAGCAGACCATAGGCCAGCAGGATCTCCGCCGACTGGGACAGCCGCGACGCCGGCAGCAGCCGGCACACCACGATCCCGGTCACCAGCGCCAGCAGCAGCCGCAGCAGCGGACCCGCCAGCACCGCCGCGAACCGCCCGGCCACGTACCGCAGTTCCAGCACGTTGTGCAGCAGGCCGAACACCGCCAGCCCCAGCACCGCCAGACCGGTCGGCGCCCGCAGCGCCGGCACCAGAGCCGCCACCACCGCCAGCGCGAACCCCGCGAACGGCGCCCCGCCCAGCCGGACCGCCGGACCGGGCGCGGGCCACGGCCCCGCCCCGGCGGCCGCCCGGATCCCCGTGCTCGCCATGCTCCCCCTCCCCGTGGCACGATCCCCGCCGTGCGCTACCCGGTGGCCCTCGCCCTCACCCTGCTGACCGAGACACCCGTCTACACCGCCGCCCTCGCCCGGATCGGACAGGTCCGCCCCCGGCGGGCGGCGGCGGCCGGCGTGCTCGTCAACCTGGTGACCCACCCGCTGCTCTGGTGGACCCTCCGGCACTGGACCGACGGGCCCGCCGCAGCGTACTGGACCGGCTTCGCGCTCAGCGAGGCCGCGGTCTGCGTGGCCGAGGCCCTGCTGCTGTGCCCCCTCACCGGGCTGCGCCCGCGCGACCCACTGCCCTGGCTCGCCTCCGGCACCGCCAACGCCACCTCCCTGCTGGCCGGGCTGCTGCTCGGCGGCTGAACCGCCAGGGCCCGGGGCCGTGACGCGGGCCCGGGGCTCGGGCGTCCAGTCGGGCACGGGGTGGAGCCGCCCGGCACGCGGGGCACGGGGAGGCAGCGGTGATCGGTCCCCCGGACGACGCCGCGTACGTCGCCGTCGCCGAGCGGTACGGCGCGCCGCTGGTCACCGCCGACCTGCGGCTGATGCGGGCCAGCGGCCCGCGCTGCGAGATCCGGGGCATCCCGAGCGCGGCCGGCCGAGAGTGTCCCGGGCGGCCCGACGGCGTTAGCAGGGTGACCGTCGCCCTGCCCGTGGAAGGCCCGCCGATGCCCCTCCCGTTCGCCGCCGCCCTGCTGCCGCTCGCGCTGCTCGCCCCCGCCGTCGCGCCGGTCTCCGTCATGGAGGCGGACTTCGACCCGGCGACGGCCTTCGTCCCGCCGGCCGCGATCAGCTACGCCCAGGACCTGGTCCCGTACGGCTCGCACGCCACCGTCGTCACCGACCGCTCGGCGCCCGGGCGGACGGTGCTCACCGTGACGCTCGCCGGAGTCGCGGCCGGGCACGAGTTCCCGGTGCACCTGCACACCGGCACCTGCGGGGCCGACCCGGCCGCCTCCGGGCCGCACTACCAGGACGTGGTCGACCCGGTGCAGCCGTCCGCCGACCCGGCCTACGCCAACGACCGCAACGAGCTGCGGCTGGTGGTGCGCACCGACGAGCGGGGCGACGGAACCGCCACGGCCGAGGTGGCCTGGCAGCCGCGGGCCGGCCAGGCGCGGTCGCTGGTGCTGCACGCGGGCACCCCGGCCGGCCCGCACGCGGCGGGCGACCGGGTGGGCTGCGTCAAGCTGGACCGGTAGCCCCTCGGGCGTTCAGGCGTTCGGGTGTTCAGGCGCCGAGGGTCGCGACCAGGACCGCCTTGATGGTGTGCAGGCGGTTCTCGGCCTGGTCGAACACGATGGAGTGCGCCGACTCGAAGAGCTCGTCGGTGCACTCCAGTTCGGTCATCCCGGTCGCCTCGTACATCTGCCGCCCGACCACGGTGCCGAGGTCGTGGAAGGCCGGCAGGCAGTGCAGGAACTTCACGTTCGGGTTGCCGGTGGCCCGGACGGTGTCCATGGACACCTGGTACGGCTTGAGCAGCTCGATCCGCTCGGCCCACACCTCCTTGGGCTCGCCCATCGAGACCCAGACGTCGGTGTAGAGGAAGTCGGCGCCGGCCACGCCCTCGGCCACGTCCTCGGTCAGCGTGATCCTGGCGCCGGTCCGGACGGCCAGCTCCTGCGCCGCCTTCCGCACCTCCTCGGCCGGCCAGAGGGCGCGCGGGGCGACGATCCGGATGTCCATGCCGAGCAGGGCGCCGGTGACCAGCAGCGAGTTGCCCATGTTGGAGCGGGCGTCGCCGAGGTAGGCCAGGGCGACCTCGGCGAGCGGCTTGGCGGTGTGCTCGGTGACGGTGAGCACGTCGGCCAGCATCTGGGTGGGGTGCCACTCGTCGGTCAGGCCGTTCCAGACCGGGACGCCGGCGTACTCGGCCAGCTCCTCGACGATCTCCTGGCCGTGCCCGCGGTACTCGATGCCGTCGAACATCCGGCCGAGCACCCGGGCGGTGTCCTTGACGGACTCCTTGTGCCCCATCTGCGAACCCGACGGGTCCAGGTAGGTGGTGGTGGCGCCCTGGTCGTGCGCGGCCACCTCGAAGGCGCAGCGGGTGCGGGTCGAGGTCTTCTCGAAGACCAGCGCGATGTTCTTGCCGCGCAGCCGGGGCTGCTCGGTGCCCGCATACTTGGCCGCCTTGAGCCCGGCCGCGAGGTCCACCAGGAAGCGGAACTCCTGGGGCGTGAAATCGAGCTCCTTGAGGAAGTGCCTGTTCCGGAGGTTGAAGGCCATACCGGGCTCCTGGGATGACGGGACTTGGGGGAAAGCGGCAAGTGTATACGATGCCCGGAATTTCTATACAGACTGGCGGCGAAGGAGGGGAAGCCCCCGGTGGGACTTCCCCTCCTGTGCGTCCTGCACTGCCACGTTCCCACAGGCGCAGCGGTCCTGCGGGCGCAGCGGTCCTACAGGCGCGGGTCGACCGGCTCGGACTCCAGGGCGAGCACCGCGAACACCGCCTCGTGCACCCGCCACAGCGGCTCCCCCGCCGCCAGCCGGTCCAGCGCCTCCAGGCCCAGCGCGTACTCGCGCAGCGCCAGCGAGCGCTTGTGGCCCAGCGAGCGCACCCGCAGCCGCTCCAGGTGCTCGGTGTAGTCCGGGCCGTAGATGATCCGCAGGTACTCCCGGCCGCGGACCTTCATGCCCGGCTGCACCAGACCGCCCGAACGGCCCTCGCCGCGCACCGTCCGCACCATCGAGGCCAGCGGCTTGACCACCATGCCCTCGCCGCCCGCCGCCGTCAGCTCCTCCCACCAGGCGGTGGCAGCCGCCACCGAGGCCTCATCCTCGGTGTCCACCAGGACCCGCCCGGTGCGGTGCAGCACCGGCGCCGACTCGTCGTCGGCCGCCACCAGGCGGTCGATCCAGGCCAGGTGCTCGTCGTGCGGGCGCACCGCCAGGTTCGCCCCCTCCGCGGCCAGCAGCTGGAACGGCGCCAGCCGGATGCCCGCCAGACCCTCGGTCGGCCAGCAGTACCGCCGGTACGCCTCGGTGAAGGCCTGCGCATCGGCGGCGCGGCGACGCTGGCGGGCGGTCAGCTCACCGAGCTCCAGCCCACGCCCGGCCGCCT
This sequence comes from Kitasatospora sp. NPDC096128, assembly GCF_040303105.1. Taxonomy (NCBI): domain Bacteria; kingdom Bacillati; phylum Actinomycetota; class Actinomycetes; order Kitasatosporales; family Streptomycetaceae; genus Kitasatospora; species Kitasatospora sp. NPDC096128. The sequence goes on from NZ_JBEOSP010000011.1 coordinate 177,999, forward strand.
GCTCCAGTGCCGACAGCACCTCCGGCAGGGCGGCACCGGCCGCCGCGCCGACCGCCGCGTACTGGCGGCGCAGCAGCTCCACCGCCTTCAGCGACCAGGGCATCAGCTCGGCGTCCAGCAGCAGCCAGTCGGAGCCCGACTCCTCGAACAGACCGGACCGTTCGGCCGCCGCGCGGACCCTGCCGAGCACCGCGCCGGTCAGCTCCTCGTCGTCCAGGAAGGCCCGGCCGGTCCGGGTCCAGATCGCTCCCGGCCCGGCCACGCCGAAGCGCCGCTCCAGCGCCGCGGCGTCCCGGGCGACCAGCAGCACCGCGCGCGAGCCCATGTGCTTCTCCTCGCACACCAGGTGCCGGACCCCGTCCGCGCGGTAGGCGAAGAAGGCCTCCTCCGGGTGCTCCAGGTAGCCCTTGCGGCGGGAGGTCGGGCTCGGCGCCATGGTCGGCGGCAGGTAGGCGAGCAGCCGCGGGTCCAGCGCGAAGCGGCTCATCACCTCCAGCGCGGCCGCCGCGTTCTCCTCGCGGACCGCGACCCGGCCGTGCAGAGCGGTCTCCACCGTCCGGCGCCCCGCCACGTCGGCGAGGTCCAGCGGACGGCCCTCCCGGGCACCCGGCGCGTCGGTGATCAGCGGGCGCACCGGGGCGTACCACTCCCGCTCCGCCTCGACGCTCACCAGCTCGCGCTCCGGGTAGCGCAGCGCGGTCAGGCTGCCGCCGAAGACGCAGCCGGTGTCCAGGCAGATGGTGTTGTTGACGAAGCTCGCGCTCGGTACCGGGGTGTGGCCGTAGACCACCAGCGCCCGGCCCCGGTACTCCTCCGCCCACGGGTAGCGCACCGGCAGCCCGTACTCGTCGGTCTCGCCGGTGGTCTCCCCGTACAGCGCGTGCGAGCGCACCCGGCCGGAGGCGCGACCGTGGTAGCGCTCCGGCAGGCCGGCGTGGCAGACCACCAGGGCACCGCCGTCCAGCAGGTAGTGGCTGACCAGGCCGCGCATGAAGGCCCGCACCTCGGCCCTGAACTCCTCGCTCTCCCCGGCCAGCTGGTCCAGCGACTCCTGGAGGCCGTGCGAGACGGTGACCTTCTTGCCGTCCATCGCCCGGCCGAGCTTGTTCTCGTGGTTGCCCGGCACGCAGATCGCGTGGCCGGCCGCCACCATGCCCATCACCAGGCGCAGCACGCCCGGGGTGTCCGGGCCGCGGTCGACCAGGTCGCCGACGAACACGGCGGTGCGGCCCTGCGGGTGGACGGCGTCCACCGGACGGCCCTCGGCGTCCCGGCCGAGCGTGTAGCCGAGGCGGGTCAGCAGGGTCTCCAGCTCGGAGCGGCAGCCGTGGATGTCGCCGACGATGTCGAACGGGCCGGTGAGGTGGCGCAGGTCGTTGAAGCGCTTCTCCAGCTCGATCTCGGCGGCCTCCACCTCGGCCTCGCCGCGCAGGATGTGCACCTTGCGGAAGCCCTCACGCTCCAGGCCGCGCAGCGAGCGGCGCAGCTCGCGGTTCTGGCGCGGGACGACGTGGGCGGGCAGCTGGCGGTCCGGGCGGGAGCGGTTGCGCTCGGCGCACACGCCCGGCGGGACGTCCAGCACGATCGCGATCGGCAGCACGTCGTGCGCCCGGGCGATCGCGACCAGCTGACGGCGGGCCTCCTGCTGGACGTTGGTGGCGTCCACCACGGTGAGGCGGCCGGCCGCGAGGCGCTTGCCGACGATGTAGTGCAGGACGTCGAAGGCCTCGGCGGACGCCGACTGGTCGTTCTCGTCGTCGGCCACCAGGCCGCGGCAGAAGTCGGAGGAGACCACCTGGGTGGGCAGGAAGTGGCGGCGGGCGAAGCTGGACTTGCCCGCGCCGCTGGTGCCGATCAGGACGACGAGGGAGACGTCGGTGACGGGGAGGCGGCGGGGGGCCGGGGCGGGGGCGGCCTCGGTGGCCTCGGTGGCCTCCGGCTCGGTCGCGGGTGCTTCGGCGCTGGTCGCGTCCTCGGTCATCGGGTCTCGCCTCCTTCGGGCGTCGTGGTGGTGTCGGGCGTGGTGGTGTCGGACGTGGTGGTGTCGGACGTGGTGGTGTCGGACGTGGTGACTGCGGCGTCGGTCACGTTGTCGGTCACGGCGCGGAACAGGGCGAGCTGGGTCGGCGGGCCGACCTCCGGGTCCTCCGGGCCGACCGGGCGCAGCTCCACCGTGTAGCCGTACGCCGCCGCGACCTTCCCCGCCCAGGCGGCGAACTCGGCGCGCGACCACTCGAAACGGTGGTCCGCGTGCCGGACCCGGCCCGCCGGCAGGCTCTCCCAGCGGACGTTGTACTCGACGTTGGGCGTCGTGACGACCACCGCCTTCGGGCGGGCCGCGCCGAACACCGCGTACTCCAGGGCGGGCAGCCGCGGCAGGTCCAGGTGCTCGATCACCTCGCACAGCACCGCCGCGTCGTAGCCCTTCAACCGGGCGTCGGTGTACGTCAGCGCGCCCTGCGCCAGCGTCACCCGCGCCGCCAGCCGCTCGGGCAGGCGCTCCAGGCGCAGCTTGCGGTTCGCCGCCTGCAGGGCCCGCGCCGACACGTCCACGCCGAGGATGTCGGCGAACCGGGCGTCCTTCAGCAGCGTACCGATCAACTCGCCCTGGCCGCAGCCGAGATCGGCGACCCGGGTCGCGCCGGTGTCGCGCAGGGCGGCGAGGATCGCGGTGCGGCGCTGCTCCGCGAGGGAGGGCTGCTTGGGCTCGTCCTGCCCGTCCTGCCCCGCCCCTCCGGCCGGCTCGTCCGTGGTGTGCCCGGGGCTCTCCTCCTCCGGCCGGTCGTCGACCGCGTTGTCGATCTCCTCGACCTCGCGGTCGTCCGCCTCGGCCAGCCGGGCCAGTTCCAGGCGCTCCATCGCGGCCCGGGTCAGCGACCAGCGCCGGGACAGGTAGCGCCGGGCGATCAGCGCCCGCTCCGGGTGCGCCGCCAACCAGCCCTCACCGGCGGCGAGCAGCTTGTCCACCTCGTCCGGGGCGACCCAGTAGTGCTTCGCGCCGTCCAGCACCGGCAGCAGCACGTACAGCTGCTGGAGTGCGTCGGCCAGCCGCACCGACTCCGAGGCGAGCACGATCCGCACGTAGCGGGACTCGCCCCACTCCGGGAACGCCTCGTCCAGCGGGACCGCCGACGCCTCCACCCGCCAGCCCAGCGGCTCGAACAGCCGGGCCACCATCGCCGGGCCGCCGGCCTCGCCCGCGCCGTTCGCGGGCACCGCGGGCAGCTCGATCCGCAACGGGCGGACCTGCCCCGGCAGTTCCGGGCGCAGCCGGCAGTCGCCCTTCATCGCCGAGCGGAACACCGTCCGCAGCGCCACCGCGAGCAGCGAGGACGCGGCGTACGGGCGGTCGTTGACGTACTGGGAGAGCGCGAAGTCGGGCGAACCGCCGCGCCCCTTGCCGTTGCCCCGGCCCTTGCGGACCAGCGCGATCGGGTCGATGTCCAGCAGCACCGCCGCCGTGCAGACCTCGTCCTCCGCCCGGGGGTAGAAGACGTGGGCCTCACCGTGCGACGTCGTGAACCGCTGGACCTTGCCGGGATGCTTGTGCAGCAGGAACCCGAGATCCGTCGCCGGGCGCTCGGCGCTGCCTGTGGTGGAAATCGACATGAACACCCGGCCGAGTATTGCCCAGCACCAGGCGTCCCAGCACCGGGTTTTCCCGCCCCGCACGCCGCCGGCCTGCGGATCCGAGCGGCGCGTCCGGACGATGGGCGTGTTCGGCAGCGGAGCCCGCCATTGGTTAACGTGCACGGTGTGACTGCTGAATCCACCTCGCTCGAATCCACCTCCCCGGCGACCGGTGCCGTGGCCACCGGCCTGGCCACCATCGCCGCCGACGGGACCGTCCTCGACACCTGGTACCCCGCCCCCGCGCTGGCCGCCGAACCCGGCCCGGCCGGCACCGTGCGGCTGACCGCCGAGCAGGCCGAGGCCGAGCTCGGCGCCGGCGCCGGCGCCGCCCTGCGCAGCGACGCCCGCCGCGGCGTCGAGGTGGTCGCCGTGCGCACCACCATCGCCTCGCTGGACGAGAAGCCGCTCGACACCCACGACCTGTACCTGCGCCTGCACCTGCTCAGCCACCGCCTGGTCCGGCCGCACGGCCAGAACCTGGACGGCATCTTCGGCCTGCTCGCCAACGTCGCCTGGACCAGCATCGGCCCCGTCCCGGTCGACCTGGTCGAGCAGGCCCGCCTCGCCGTCCGCGCCCAGGGCGGCCAGCTGGCCGTCTACGGGATCGACAAGTTCCCGCGGATGACCGACTACGTCGCCCCCACCGGCGTGCGCATCGCCCACGCCGACCGCGTCCGGCTCGGCGCGCACCTCGCGCCCGGCACCACCGTGATGCACGAGGGCTTCGTCAACTTCAACGCCGGCACCCTCGGCACCTCGATGGTCGAGGGCCGGATCAGCGCGGGCGTCGTGGTCGGCGACCACAGCGACATCGGCGGCGGCGCCTCGATCATGGGCACCCTGTCCGGTGGCGGCAAGCAGGTCGTCTCCGTCGGCGAGCGCTGCCTGCTCGGCGCCAACGCGGGCATCGGCATCTCGCTCGGCAGCGACTGCGTCGTCGAGGCCGGCCTGTACGTCACCGCCGGCACCCGGGTCACCACCCCGGACGGCACGGTGGCCAAGGCCGTCGAACTGTCCGGCCAGGACAACCTGCTGTTCCGCCGCAACTCGCAGACCGGCGCGGTCGAGGTCATCGCCCGCTCCGGCTCCTGGGGCGGTCTGAACGCGGACCTGCACGCGCACAACTGACCCGCCCGCGCCCAACTGGCCTGGGGGCGCACAACTGACCTGCGGGCCAAGGGCCTTGACGGTACCCCGAGGGGCCCGGCGCCGGGATGCGCCGGGCCCTTCCGCGTACCCGCGGTCGCGCCTCAGCTGCTGCGCAGGATGACGAGCCGGCTGGTCGCCCTGGTCATCGCGACGTAGCGGTCCACCGCGCCCTCGACACCGTCGCCGAACGCCTCCGGGTCGACCAGGACCACCAGGTCGAACTCCAGCCCCTTGGCCAGCTCCGGGGTGAGCGAACGGACCCGCGACCGCTCCCGGAAGCCCGGAGCGCCGATGACGCAGGCGACGCCCTCATCGTGCTCCGCGAGCCAGGAGTCCACCACCGCCGACAGCTCCGCCACCGATCCGTGCCGCACCGGGATGCCGCTGCTGCGCACCGAGGTCGGCACGTTGGCGTCCGGCAGCGCCGCCCGGACGGCCGGCTCGGCCACCGCCATCACCTCGGCCGGCGTGCGGTAGTTGATGCTCAGCGAGGCCATGGTGGTGCGGTCGAGGCCGACCCGGTCGAGCCGCTCCTGCCACGACTCGGCGAAACCGTGCCGGGCCTGGGCCCGGTCCCCGACGATGGTGAAACTCCGGGACGGGCAGCGCAGCAGCAGCATCTGCCACTGGGCGTCGGTCAGTTCCTGCGCCTCGTCCACCACGATGTGGGCGAACGGGCCCGCCAGTGGCTCCGCGTCGGCGGCGGGCAGCGCGTCCTCGTCGACCAGGGTGTCCTGGAGGTCCCGGCCGCGCAGCATCGTCACCACGCCCTCGCCGTCGTCGTCGGCCTGGATCAGGTCGCCGATCACGTCCGCCATCCGCTCCCGCTCGGCGGCCGCCGAGGCCCGTCGGCGCTGTCGGCGCAGGGTCGCCTCGCGGTCCCCGAGCCGCTGCCGGGCCGCGTCCAGGAACGGCAGGTCGGAGACCGTCCACGCCTGCGGGGCGTGCTTGCGCTGGAGCGCGCGGACCTCCTCCGGGGCGAGGTGCGGCGCGCACATCCGCAGGTAGGCGGGCACCGACCAGAGGTCGCCGACCAGGTCGGTCGCGTCGAGCAGCGGCCAGGCCCGGCCGAGCGTCTCCACCAGCTCCCGGTCCTGCCGCAGCGAGCGGCGGAACAGCTCGGGCGGGACCTCCTCCTCACCCTGCCCCAGCTTGTCCAGCAGGATCGCCGCCAGCTCGTCCCAGACCTGCTCGCGCGCCTCGTTGTGCGGGGTGCCCGGGTCCGGGGCGTCGAAGGCCTCGGCCCAGTCCCCGGCGCTCAGCCAGAGGTCGGCCCAGTGGGTGCTGACCAGCATCCCCTCGGTCGGCGGCTCCTCGTAGAACCGGACGGCCTTCTCGATCGCCCGCACCAGCTCCGCCGAGGACTTCAGCCGCGCGACCTCCGGGTCCGTCTCCTCCGGCGCGTCCGCGCCCTCGGGCACCAGGTCCCGCAGGGTGCAGGTGCGCACACCCTCCTCGCCCAGGCTGGGCAGGACGTCGGCGACGTAGTTCAGGTACGGCTGGTGCGGGCCGACGAACAGCACGCCACCGCGCCGGTGGCCGAGGCGGGGGTCGGCGTACAGCAGGTAGGCGGAGCGGTGCAGGGCGACCACGGTCTTGCCGGTGCCGGGGCCGCCGTCGACCACCAGGGCGCCGCGCGAACCGGCCCGGATGATCGCGTCCTGGTCGGCCTGGATGGTGGCCAGCACGTCCCGCATCCGGGCCGAGCGGTTGCCGCCCAGGCTGGCGATGAACGCGGACTGGTCGTCGAGCGCGGCGTGCCCCGCCAAACCCTCGGCGGTGAACACCTCGTCCCAGTAGTCGGAGATCCGGCCGCGGGTCCAGCGGTAGCGGCGGCGGCTCGCCAGGCCCATCGGGTCGGCGTGGGTCGCCGCGAAGAACGGCTCGGCCGCGGGCGAGCGCCAGTCGACCAGCAGCCGCCGGCCCTCGCTGTCGGTGAGCCCGAGCCGGCCGATGTACAGGGGCTCGGCGCCCGCCGCGGTCACGGTGCGCCCGAGGCACAGGTCCAGGCCGTAGCGGCGCAGGGCGCGCAGCCGGCCGCTCAGCCGGTGGACCTCGATGTCGCGGTCCATCGCTGCCCGCCCGGCGCCGCCCGGGGCCCGGCGCACGGTGTCGAGTTGGTCGGAGAGTTCGGCGATCGCCCGCTCCAGGCTCTCCGCGACGGCCGCGAAGTGCCGCTCGTCGGCCGCGACCAACGCGGGGTCGGCCTTGGCGGACAGCCGCTCGGGGAGGTCGAAAGCGCTGGTGGTCAGGGGGTTCATGGCATCAGCTCCGATCTGAGGCCTGCGATTGTGCGCCACCACAGGGGCCTTGCCGCAAGGCCCCCCGTGCGCTATAGGTTGATAGTGGCGGGGGGTGAGTTCTCCCCCTTCGCTGTTCTCCCTCCCCTGCTCCGGCTCCCCTCGGAGGAGCCCGGCCGACCTGCTCAGCGGGGTCGCAGTCCGTCGAGGGCGAGGTCGATGAGCCGACGCCAGTCACCGCTGTCGGTGCGGATGACCGCGGACAGGCAGCCGACGATCATGTAGACGTCCGCGACGGTGCTGTCCCCCCGGATACTGCCGGCGGCCCGCCCCTGTTCGATCAACGCACCTACGGCGCTTTCGAGTTGCCCGCGCGTCTCGCCCGTCGGGGCGGTCGAAGCCGATCCCCTGGCCGCCTCGATCGCCGCGGACAACCCCCGGTCGCCGTCCAGCACCTCGCCGACGTAGTGCAGGTACCGGGTCAACCCCTGCCCGGCGTCCGGGTGTTGCAGGCATTCCGTACGGGCGACACCCGCGACCCGGTCCAGCCGCCCCTCGCGGCGATCGACCGCGCCGTAGCGGACTCCGTCCTTGCGGGCGAGGCGACGCTGATCGCCCTCTCGCTGTGGGTGACCCTGCACGGGCTCGTCACCCTCTAGCTGACCGGAGCTCTCGACGCCGCCACGGCCGAGACCGCGTTCCCATCGACGGTTCACGCCACGCTGCGCGGCTGGGCGACCCCCATGGCGTTTCGCAGCCTTCGGAGCACTGACCCCGCGCTGTGACGGCGGTCGCGACCAACGTCGACCACTTCCTGTCGTCCTGCTCGCCCGCCGCCTGCCCCCCCCCCCCCCCCGATCGACCACGTGCGCGGAGCAGGCTGCAGTCACGGATCTGTGGCCAGTGGTGAGGGCTCGCATGGCTCAGAAGTGCGACTGGGACCAGAACTGCGACCAGGAGACGCAGAAGGCCCGGACTGCTTCGCAGCAGTCCGGGCCTTGGGCCGGCGGAGGATACGAGATTCGAACGCGTGAGGGTTATATCCCAACACGCTTTCCAAATGTTCGTCCGGCTGTCCAGGGACGGCCGTAGGGGCCCTGACCTGCGGCAGAATGACTCAGCGGCCAGTGACTGTACGGTGCTGGACGGGGGTGAATGCAACCAAAACTGCAACCATGGAGGCTGTGGTCTGAGAGGCCCTTCCTGCCTTGCTGATCAATTGCCGGGGCGCCCGCTTCGTGGCGGCGCGAGGGTTAGTGGCCCGCCAGCACCAGGGACTGCGACGCCGGCGTAAGCCGTGCCCGGTAGCGGCGTACGCCCCAGCTGCGATGCTCCAGTTCGGCCGCTATCAACACCTCTGCGGTATTCACTCGGTTGGGTACCAGTTCCACCAGTGCGGCCACCGGGTGATCCCCAACCAACGGGAAGCGCTTGACCGGGCGGAACTCCCACTGAGGGTTCGGCTGGGATGAGCCGTAGCCGCGGACCATCCACTCCTCTTTCGTCGGTTCAGTTCCTGTCGGCCTCTGGATACCAACGTCCAACACCCCGGCCTTGACCGTGAAGCTCATGCCCGAGCTGGGGCCGGTAACCGGGCGGGTGCGCTCGCCTGGGTCGATCAGTCGCGCGACAGGCCGTGTCTCCTCGTCCGATGAGGACAGCGAAACAGCCAGCGAGGCGTGCCGGAACACGCCATCGCTCGTGTCTGTCTCCGGACGGAACGAGCACACCATCAGCAGTTGTCGGAACTCACGGTCGGGCGCGGCCTCGACGTAGGACAGCCAGTCGGCCGAGACCACCTCGTTGTTGGCCGACAGCAGGTCCCATCCGAACGTCAGCCTGCCGTGCAGTGGGCCAGCCTCGGCCGGGCTGCCAAGCGTGCGTTCCGGCACGAGTTCGATGTCGTGCAGCCGAACCTCGGTCATGCGGCGGCTCCCTTGCTCCGACCCTGCAGGTAGGTGAACGCTCCCCAGTCACGGTAGTGGGTGTACCTGGCACGGGTGGCCAGTTGGGCATCACGAAACGCCTGGACCGGATCCACACCGTGTGCGACCAGATGGTGCAGGCGGTAGTAGAAGTACGTAGCAGGTTCCGGCTGTACGGGCCAAAGGCATCCGACAACTGCCTGTGCCCCAGCGGTTATCAGTGCCGAGGGGATGCCGCGGACGTTGTCCCCTCGGTCGAACCGGCCCAGCGCCGACTCGCACGCGGCGAGGGTGACGAGGCGGACGCCGCGAAGGTCAGCAGTCAGGAAGTCGTGGGCGAAGACCCGGCCGTCGTCGTCACCGTCCGGAGTGAGGTAGAGGCAGTGCATCCACGGCGCGTCCTGGTCCATCGTCCCGTGTGCGGCGACGTGAACAACGTCGGCCGTGGACAATTCGGCGAGCAGCGCGGCGCGGTTCGCCGCAGGTCCGATGAGGGCCTTCGTGCCGACTGCCTCGGCTACTTTCCGGGCGTGATCTTCCAACGCCGGTTCGGCGTAGAGGCCGTAGGGCGTACCGCCAGACGCAGAGGCCAGCACGGCGGTGCGGTGTTCCCTGATCGGGCCCTCGACAGGCGCCAGAGCATCCAGGCCGGCGATGGTGATGACCGTCCAATCATCCGCGATCACGCGGCCCCCGGGGCGGCACAGCGCGGCCGGAAGGTAGTGCAGCGCGCCGTGCGGCCAGACCAGCAGCCGGTTCTTTCCCTGAGCGCGCCACTCCTCCCAGTAGTCGTTGCCGCCAAACAGTGTGGAGCTCAGCTCCAGCAACCGAAGGCCTTCCGGTGTCATGTCGGCGAACAGTGGGTCGTGCTGAATTTCCGTCCGGATCGCCTCGACCTGGTCCGCCACGCGATGCCGCTCCTGGCTCTCACCCTCGCCGTCGCCCGCGTCGCCGAGTTGGATGGCCAATGTCCGGCCCTGCCGGGTGATGGCCAGCAGCACGGCCGCGGCACCCACGTACATGGGGAGGAACCAGGACAGCAGCACAGTCTGGTCGTCCAGGAGCTCGTGCGCGCGGGCCCACAGGTGCTGGTCGTCGATGAGAGCTGCCGTGCGGCTGCGCAGCGCGTTGTCGATGAACGATGAGATGCGCCACCGCAGGTTCCGGGCGAGCTGCTTGTGATCTCGTCCTGCGGGACGGAGGTCAGCGTCGAGGAAATTCAGGAGACCTGGCGAGCCACCCGCGACGCTGGCAGGTTCCTCCAAATCACGTAGCCTGCCGACGAAATGCTGGATGTGGCCGGGCAGCGCGAGCGGACCGTCGATCCGCCACCATGCACCCAACTCCGCTCCCTTTCCAACCTGGTGGAGTCCGAGCATCAGCGCCATGGGCAGAGTTTCGATCTCTCCGGCGAGCTGCCAGACCGCTGTGTGAACGAGGTCGCGCAGCACCTCGGCGAGTTCTGGCGCGCCGCTCGGATGAAAGTTCGGCACATACACGATGACCACATGCAACGCGCTCTGGAGCTCCTGGCCTTGAAGGTTGCCCAACTGCTGTACGAACGGCACCAGGCTCGCCCGGGCCAGTTCCTCAAAGCCGAGCGAGGCATAGGCGAGCGCCGCGTAGCTGTAGTAGCCCCACGGGATCGGAAGTGGACCCGGGATCGGGGTGCCTGCCTCGGCCGCCTGGTGGTGCAGGTCCCCTGCCAGCAGCCGGACTTCTTCGCTCTGCTCTGCCTCTGCCTGCCGTAACAGGGCGAGCCCCAGCGCCGACTGTTCCCGGTCTCGGGCGTGCGCGGCCATGTGCAACAACGCAGCCGACCGCTGTGTCGACGTCCAAGAGCTCGGGAGCGACGTAATGAGTGGCTGGTCGTTGCTGGGGCAGGTGGTGGGATCGCCGGGCAACACGTGCAGTCGCGCCTCGATCAACTGCCTTCGATGCGCGGAATCCCACTGGAAGCTGAGCTGGTCCACCCAGCTCAGCACGGTCCTGAGCAGCGGCTGGTTGCCATGCTCCCGTGCCAGGTTGATGCCCTGGCTGATCACGTTCGAGGTCATCGTGGTGCCGTGGGCGGCAACGAAATCTGCTAAGGGCGTTCCGAACACTGCTGCGATCAGCCCTCTGACCGTGTCCGGGTGAACCTCGTCCACTGTCCTGAGCAGGAAGAGGAGGAGATCCGGTTCGGTCGCGGTGGACGATTTGAGCAGCGCCGACAGCGCGGCGCGGGCAGCCTCCTGGTCGACGCCCTCCTCGTTGGCGTAGATCACTGCGAGCAAGGCCAGCAGCCGGGGACGCCGTGTTCCGCGGTTCAACCGCAGCGCGCGCACCGCCAAATCTGCCGCCTCCACGAGAAGGCGGTGAGACTGCCCCTGGAAGGGCTCCTCGTCGGTGAACCAGGTGCGGTACAGCTCCGCCGTCAAACGCGCGACCCAGGTGCTCTGTCCCCCGCGGGCGTACTCGTCGGCTGCGAAGTACTCCGCTCCGCGCATGGCCACCCGCAGCCGCGCAGCGGCCAGCAAGGCGGCCTCCAACTCAGCGGAGTCGCTCACCATGGCGATCAGCCGCGCCGACACCGCATCGGCCTCGTCGAACACCGCTTGCTCGCCCCGGCTGGCCACCAACGGCACAGCGCACTCGACAGTGCGCAGCGCCGCGACTCGCCATGTGTCGGCCACCGCAGCGGCATCGGCGAGCTCTGTGACCAGCCGCCAGTAGACGAACATGAGTTCCGTCAGGCCGCGATGCTCGATGAACTCGTCACGGAACAGCAGAGCCAGCATCGTCTCGGCAGAGAGAGCGCGGTACTCGGCCAGGACCTGTCGCGTCCGCTCCAGTTCGCGTGTCAGGTATTTGGCCTGATCCAGGGAGAGGATGCGCTCGCAGACGAAGTCTGCCAACTCCAGCAGTTCGCCGACAGGGTCTATGAGGAACCTGACGGTCGGGTGGTCCGGGTCTGCTCCTCCTTCCCCCTCAGGTTCGTGGCCAAGCTCCCCGAAATGCACTGAGCCGGCGCACACCATCCCCTGTCGTGTTTCGAAGGTGAGTGCACCGAACAGATCGTCAGTGGCCGGCAACACATGGGAGACGACCAGCACGACCGATCCCGAAGCACCCGCCGCTTCCAACCAGCCGGGCGGCAGCTCCAGATCGAGGTCATGCACCATGGGCGCGCCGCCAGGGCTACGGACGGAGAGTAGATTTCCGCCCTCTCGTACGACGGCCCACCCGGGAACGACAGGCTCGCGGAGAGGCAACTCGTTCAGCGAGAGAAGGGCTGGCAAGCCCCGTGCGTACGCGCGGGTGAACAGACTTCCGGCGCTCCCGCTGCCGGTGGTGAATGGGCTGATGCTGGCCAGGCCAACTGCCAGCCCGGCCCGTCGAATGCCACCCACTTCCGCTATGAACGCCCACCCAGTGATGTCCCGCGAAAGCCGCACTTCAGTCCCTTAATATCGACCAGTTACCGACAGGTAGCGGTGCGCACGGGCCACGTTGAGTTCGCGGTGGATCAGGCGGGCCAGTCCGCGTTCCTAGATGCTGGCATGCAGCTGGTGGTCCACGGGTGGGCTTGGCCGGATGCCGATCGACGTGCTCCGGAGGTCAGCTGAGCTGATCAGTAGGACCAGGTCGAGCCCGTTCCGCGGTATTCCTCGACGGGGATCGGGTGGACGTCGGGGCGCATGCGGTCGGTGTAGAGCAGGCCGTCGAGGTGGTCGATCTCGTGGGCGACGAGGCGGGCGAGGCCGAACTCGTAGGTGACGGTGGTGATGGTGCCGTTGAGGGTGGTTGCGGTGCCATTCATCCGGAGGGGGCGGGGAACCATGCCGCGGACGTCGAAGAAGCTGAGGCAGCCCTCGTACTGTTCATCGGTCTCGTCGGAGACGGCGGTGATCTTCGGGTTGATCAGGATGATCGGCTCGGCGCCGGCGGTCGGGGGAAGGACGAGGGCGGCGGCGCGGGGGATGCCGATCTGCGGGGCGGCGAGGCCCATGCCCTTGGCGAAGGAGTGGACGCGGCCGATGCGATCGACGGCGGTGAACAGTTCGTCGATCACGGTCTGGGCGGCGGCGTGTTCGGCCGGGAGGTCGAAGGGTTCGGCGGGCTGGTTGAGGACGGGGACGCCCCGTTGGACGACGCCGAGGGACTGCATCTGCTGGCTGGGTCGCACCTCGATCACTTGATCTCCTTGGTCTGCTGCGGGTCGTTGGCGGTGGAGGTCCAGGCGCCGACCAACGTCGGCTCGGGCCGGAGCTTGATCCCGGTCGCGATCTCGACCTGGGCCGAGAGTTCGGTGAGGGCCTGGGCGAAGCCCGTCGCGGTCGCTCCGTCGTGGGCGGTGAGGGTAAGGGTGCGGCGGTCCGAGCAGCGAATGCCGTCTGCGATCTTGTAGGCGGGGCGGTAGCCGGTGTGCTCCAGCAGCCAGCCGGCGCTGGCCCGCAGCTGCCCGTCGCTGTCGGTGTGGACCGGGCAGCCGGCAGCCGACCAGCGGGCGGCCTGGGCGGCGGTGACAGGCGGATTGAGGAAGACCGATCCGGCCTGGCGGGCATCGGGCCCGTGGGGGTCGAGGAGGAGTCCGCGGCGGTGACGGTTGGCGAGGACGGCGGCGGCCACCTCGGCCACGGGCGGTCGGGCGCCGACGTGGACGCCGAGTTCGTCGGCGAGCGGCTGATAGGTGATCGGGGCGGCCGGTGAGCGGGTGAGGTGGAACGTCGTGGTGAGGATGGTCCAGCGGCCGGGGTCGTTCTTGAAGCGGCTGTCGCGGTGGCGAAGGCGGCAGGCCGGGGCGGGCAGGGTCCGCAGTCGGCCCATGTCCCAGTCCCAGGCGGTGAGGTGGTCGAAGGCGTCGGACACCTGCTGGCCGTAGGCTCCGGCGTTCTGGACGGGGGCGGCGCCGACAGTTCCGGGGATGCCGGCCAGGCACTCGATCCCGGCGAGGCATTCGGCTGCGGCCCACTGGACGAAGTCGGCGAGCGGGTGGCCAGCCTGGACGGTCGCGGCCATCGTGTCGTCGTCCACCCGCTTCACGGTGATGCCCCGGGTGTTCATCACGGCGACGGTGCCCTCGTGGCCGGTGTCGGAGGCGATGACGTTGCTGCCGTGGCCGAGGGTGAGGGGTGCCTCTTCCTGCCGGTCGCCGATCGTACGGACCAGTTCGAACCAGTCGTCGGGGTCGGCGACCTGCAGGACATCGCTGACCGGGCCGCCGAGCCGCAGGGTGGTCAGGGCCGCGAGCGTGGGACGGGGCACGGGGGGCCTCCTAGGGTTCGTCGGTGATCGCCTTGAGGGCGAGGGTTCGCAGCGGGGCGAGGCGGGTGCGGTTGTCCTGGTGGTGGTAGACGGCGTTGGTGCAGATGGCCAGGTAGCGGCCGGTGACCGGGGCGAGGTAGAGGCTGGTGCCAGTGAAGCCGTGGTGGTAGGCGACCCGGCCCTCGTCGGCGAGGATCCAGGCCAGGCCACGGTCGAGGCCGGGCTCGATCTCGGCCTGCGGCTGCATGCTGTGGGCGAGCCAGCGGCCCAAGGGCCCATCGGTGGCGTGCGAGGACAGCAGGTGGGTGGCGAAGGTGGCGAGGTCGGCCGGGGTGGTGAATACCCCGGCGTGGCCGGCGACGCCGCCGAGCAGGGCGGCGTTGTCGTCGTGCGGCATGCCCCACAGTCGGGGCCCGCCGGTCAACCGCTGCTCGGTCGGGGCGACGCGGGCAGAGCGGGCGACGGGCCCGTAGGTGGTGGCGGTCATGCCGATGTGCTGCCAGAGCTCGGCCGCCAGCTCGTCCAGGCGCTGGCAGCGATAGTGGGCCAGGGCCAGGCCGAGGAGGATGAAACCGCGGTTGACGTAGCGGTGTTCGGCTCCGGGTTCGGCGGTCAGGTCCTCGCCGCAGATCAGTTCGGCCAGTGGCTCGGTGCGGTTGCGGTACTGGTCGAGGCGGGTGTCGGCCCGCAGGCCGGAGGTGTGGGCCAGTACCTGGCGAACCGTCACCTTGCCTCCGGACGCCTCGGCCGGGATGCCGGTCAGCAGTTCGCGGATCGGGGTGTCCAGGGTGAAGCCGTCCATGAGGGAGGTGCCGACCAGCGGCCAGGTAGCCAGGACCTTGGTCAGCGACGCCACGTCGTACACCGTGTCCGGCCCCGGCCGGGCGTCGCCGCACTCGGGGGCGACAACGCCGGAGGCCAGGTAGCCGGGCTCGGTGTCGAAGGTGCCGTGGGCGATGACCCCGCCGGGCACGGTGCCGTCTGCGGTCATCAGGTCCAGGCACTCGCGCAGGTCGGCGAGCGCGTTCGGGGTCCACGGCACGGTGGTGGTCACGGCTACTCCTGGTCGATCGTCAGGTCGGCACCGAGCGCGGCCAACTTCGGCAGCAGGCTGCCGTATCCGCGCCGCAGGTGATACATGCCTCGGATCGTAGAGGTGCCCTCGGCGGCAAGGGCGGCGATCACGAGAGCGGTCACCGCCCGGATGTCCTCCCCGGCCACGTCGGCGCCGGTGAGGGCGGACCGGCCCCGGACGGTGATCACCGAGCCGGTCGCGTTGACGGCGGCGCCGAACGCCGCCAGGGCGGGCAGGTGGGTGTCGCGCTGGGTGTAGATCCGCTCGTCGATGCGGGAGGCGCCCTCGGCCTGGGTGAGGAAGGCGGTCAACTGCGGCTGCACGTCGCTCGGAAAGCCCGGGTGCGGGCCGGTGGCCATCTGCACCGGCCGCGGCCCGGCCGGGCTGCTGACGGCCGTTCCGCCGTCCAGCGGGTCGAGCTGGATTCCCGCGTCGGCGAACACCGACACCAGCCCGTCCGGGAACGCGGCCGACGGGAAGCCGTCCAGGTGAACGGTGCCGCCGGTGATGGTGGCGGCCAGTGCGAGGGTGGCGGCTTCCAGCCGGTCCGGTGGGACGGTGAACACTCCGCCCCGGATGCTGTCGGTGCCGGTGACGTTCAGGGCCGTCCGGCCCCGCCACTCGATGCCGACGCCGGCCTGCGAGAGCAGAGCTGCGGTGTGGGTGACCTCGGGCTCCACACTGGGGTTGAGGATCGCGGAGGTGCCCGGAGTGCGGGCGGCCAGCAGCATCGCAGTGACCGTCGCGCCCAGGCTCGGCCCCCACGAGCGGGTCTCGGCGTCGGTGATGAACGGCAGCCGCTTGCCGGTGAACCGCGCCCGAACCCGGCCCCGGTTCACCTCGACCTCGGCCCCTGCGGCCTCCATCGCGGCCAGATGCCGGTCGATGTAGCGGGCGCAGAAGGCGTCCCCGCCGGGGGTGGGAAAGGTGACCTTGCCGGTGCGTGCCAGCAAGGCGCCGCCCATCACGGCGGTGGTGCGGATGCGCCGTCCGAGGTCGTCCGGGATGACGGGGAAGTAGGAGTCGGCCGGCCGGGTGGCGAACTCGTCGTCGATCACGGTGGCGCAGGTGCCGGTGCGGTGCAGGATGTCGGCGACGACCAAGGTGTCCAGGATCTTGGGCGCACCGGCCAGGGTGAGCGGGTCGTCGGCGAGGATCGCGGCGGCGTACAGGTGTAGGGCGATGTTCTTGCTGCCCTGGACGGTGGTGGTGCCGGCCAGGCGGTAGCCGCCGGTGATGTGCACGGCGCGCTCGTCGCTCGTCGTGGTGGTGTCGGTGGTGGGCATGGTCACCTTCCCTGGCTTCCGGCCGGGAAGAAGCCCCCGACCTGGGCCTTCGGGTAGAGCAGGGTGCGGGGGCCGATGAGGGTGGCGGGCTGGAGGACGGTGCCGGCAGGGACGATCACGCCGTCGCCGATGACCGCGCCGAACTTGGTCTGGCCGGTGGCGACTCGGTGGCCGTCGAGGTGGGCGCAGACCTCTTCGGTGGCCGGTTCGGTGACCGGGCCGGAGGTGACCCGCAGGCCGGTGGTGGAGACGAACGCGCCGATGTTGACGCCGAGGCCGAGCACGGAGTCCCCGACGAAGCTGGTGTGCTTCATGAAGACGCCACCGGTCAGCAGGGAGCGGGTGACTTCGGCTCCGAAGCCGATGTGGCAGCCGGGGCCGACGACGGTGTTGTCGCGCACCCTGGCGCCGGCCTCGATTACCGCGCCGGGGCAGACCAGCACCGGGCCAGTGACGAACGCGCCTTCGGCGATGACGGCCCCGGGTGCCACGATCACGTGGCCGCGAACGCTGGCGCCGGGCTCGATGATCCCGCTCGTCTCCGGCAACGGGATGTCCAGGTTGCTGGCCAGTAGGTCGGTGATGGCCTTCTTGATGCCGAACACGGTCGGGCAACAGCTCAGCAGGTGCAGCACCACCGGGTCGGTGATCTGCTCGGTGTCGAAGTAGTAAGCGGGGGTGGTGCGGTAGTCGATGCGCTCCAACTCGGTGTGCAGCGCGGGCGCGTCGGTCAGCCGGTGCATGGCTGGTTCTCCTCGCGGGTGAGCGAGTGGAAAAGGCTCGGGGCGTTGTTACGTCCCCGTGTTGGTGGATGCGACTCGCGTGGATCAGCTGGCGCGATGCTGCGGGCAGGCGCAGTCGGGCCAGACCTCGATCCGGGCGACGTACTCGTCGGGGTGCGGGTTGGCGGCGATCACGCCAGATTCGTCGTAGCGGGTGCCGTCCTGCGCCACCCTGAACGTCCGGATAGTCAGACCCGGACGGCGCCTGGCGCGAGTGGCACGGTCCTCTTCGACGGTTGCGCTTGCCTCGCCTCCCGTCGGCGATCGCGCTTCCGCGACGTGTCCGGTCATGGCGTCGTCCATTGGATCCTTTCCATTACTGGCCGCGGGTCGGTGCGCCCGTGGCGCTGGACGGGATGATCGGCAGTGCCGCAAGCCACCCCGATCCTCACTCTTCGCTGTCATTTGTGCGCGGATTGCGAAGTGCCGTCAGCATGGCTGCGGGCGGTTACGCATCGATACGACGTCGTTGCCGTCATGGCTGCGTCGTCACTTGGCGCTGGCTGGTGTGGCCGACGACGTCGCGCGTCATGACCACCGTCATGGCTGCCGCCATCTGGCCCGAGAGCCCTCCGAACGGGTTTCCTGCGGACCGGCCATGGCTATCGTCAGAGCAGACGAACGGGGACGGAGAGGATTCGCAGTGGCCGAAACTCCCACGCTCTTAAGGGTCTTGACGCTGCAGCGACACTGGCAGGTCTACGAGACCTTCCGGATCCGGTTCGAGGCGACGGCGAACTCGGCCGCCGAGCAGGAGAACGACCCCCGGCTCCGGGGTCTGTCGGTCTCCAAGCGGCAGTTCGAGCGCTGGTACGGCGGCGCGGTGAAGACCCGCCCCTACCCGGACCAGTGCCGGGTGCTGGAGACGATGTTCGGCGTCAGCGTCGACCTGCTCCTCGCCCCCGCACCGGCCGCTTCCCTGGCCGCGTCTGCGGTCGCCGCCTCCTTCGTCGTCCCGCCACCACGGCCGGTCCCTGTCCTTCTCCCCTCCGAGCAGGCAGTGACACTGCTTGCCGGTGGCCCGTCCAACAGGGAGACCCGCTTCGACGCGGGCACCATGGAATTGGAAAGGCAGGTCGCGATGGCGGCTCGTCGCGCACTTCGGTTCACCGCGATGGCGGAGGGCAGCAGCATCGGCCCGGAGACCCTGGGCCAGATCCACGACGAGGTACGGCGACTGACCGTCACCTACCCCAGGCTGGCGCTGCCGACCCTGCTCGGCGACCTGGTCGAGGTCCAGGACCTCACCTTCCGGCTGCTGGAACACGGCCGGGTCAAGCCCCTGCAGGCCCGTGAGCTGTACCTGCTCGCCGGGATCACCTCCGGCATGCTCGCCAAGGCCAGCCACGACTTGGGCAACCCGAGCGCCGCGATGATGCAGGCCCGCACCGCCTTCGTGTGCGCCGACAACGCCGACCACCACGCCATGCGCGCCTGGGTCCGCTCGCTCCAATCGCTCATCTCCTACTGGGCGGGCCGCCCCGCCCAGGCCGCCGAGTACGCCGCCCTCGGGCAGAGCGCGGTCGGCGACGTCCGTGGCACCACCAGCGTTTGGCTGGCCTGTCTCTCCGCCCGCGCCCACTCCCTCCTCGGCGACGGCGAGGGCACCCGCTCCGCCATCCAACAGGCCGAGGATGCCCGCGCGGCCGTCGAACCCGATGACCTCGACGCGTTCGGCGGCATCATGACCTTCCCCGTGCCTCGCCAGCTCTACTACGTCGCCGAGGCCACCGTGCAGCTCGGCGAGGACCCAGCGCTCGGCGAGAGCCAGTCCGAGGCTGCCGTCACCGCCTACCGCGACGCCTCCGAGGACGAGTGGGCCTTCGGTGACGAGGCCGGTGCCCAGACCGATCTCGCCCTCGCCCGCATCGCCCGGGGCGAGATCGAAGGTGCCGCCGAGGCCGTCCGCCCGGTGCTCGACCTCCCCATCGAGCAGCGGAACTTCGGCATCGTCAGCAGCGCTCAGCGCGTCCATGCCGCGCTGAGCGTCGATGGCCGTCGCAACGGCATCGTGGGCGTCAACCTGCAGCAAGAGATCGAGGCCTTCACTGCCACCCCGACCTCGGTCCTCGTCCGGTGACCCCACGGATAGGCTCCGCAGCCATGACCCCAGTCCACCTGGCCGGCCCCCGCCTGGCCCTGCGCGAAGTCGACCCCGAGGATACCGACGACCTCCTGGCCGTCTACGGCGATCCCGAGGCCACCCGGCACCTCAGCTTCGAACCCCGCACCCGCGAGCAGGTCCAGGCGATCACCGCCCGCTCCATCGCCTCCGCGAACGCCATTCCGCGAACCGAGTACTGCCTCGCCGTCACCCGGCTCGGCGAGCACCGGCTGATCGGCTACGCGCGCCTGGCCACCGAGCCGCAGCAGGCCGCCACCATCGGCTTCGCCCTCCACCCGGCCGAGTGGGGCAAGGGCCTCGGCACGGAAACCGTCCACCTGTTGTGCGCCCTCGGCTTCAACGCCCTGGGCTTGCACCGCATCTGGGCGGCCCGCTCACCGCTCAACGAGGCATCGGCGCGCACCCTGTTGCGGGCAGGCATGACGGAGGACGGGCGGATCCGTGACCACGTCTTCGTCCACGGTGCCTGGCGCGACTCGATCACCTACTCGATCCTGGAGCACGAGTGGTCGCCGAACGGTGTGCTAGGGATCGCCGCCGAGCACGAGAACTGAGTTCCGGGCCTACGGGCCTGGCGACGCAGCACCTTCGCGACCTCCCTGCTGGCCATGGCTTCGGGGGCTGCCTTCGCACCCCTGGGCGAGGGCAGATGCGTGTGGCGGGCGGTAGGACCGTCCCGACGCGACAACTTGCTCGGTCAGGAGCGGGCCGGGGTAATGATGACTTACCCCACAACTTGCTCCGGCCTCCGGCGGTCTGACCTGGGTCCGGATCACAGGTGAACTCTTGTAGCCAGGGGCTGCCAATGTGCTGGCAGTGTTCTTTCTAGGCTCATGCAGACCAATCACGGGACGTTACGGCGTGCGGTGGAAGCGCGGAAAACTGCTCGAAGGTAGGGCGTTCACGGCGAGGCGTACACGCGAGCCCCCTATTAGAGGGGGCTCGCGCGTGAACGCTCGGTCGCGTGGACGGCGTGTGCGCCTCCGTGATCGCTCTACCTGCGGTTTCTTTGTCGAGCGTGGACGGCGTGAACGGCTTTCGCAGGGCTCTCTGCGGAAGGGGCGGGTGGACGGTCCCATGCACGGTCCACGCACGGAAGCTGCCCCCGTGTCCACCGGCGGGCCGGTTGCGACGGTTGGCGTTGCCCGCTGGCCGACGCGGTCACCTCAGTCAGTCAGTCCGGTCGGTCAGAGTGACCGGGGTGGCCGGAACCCCGGTCACTGCGGTCGGTCAGTACGACGGACCGGCCGCGGACGCGGTCACCCGTGCTGTCCCCGATCACTCCGGTCGCGGTGGCGGTCAGGAGACGGCGGTGATGTGTCGGACGGACGGGCGGTAACGGGCCTGCTGGCCGCCCCCGGCACCACCAGCGGCGCCTTCGGCCTTGACCGCCAGCCCGCTCCTGATGGGCCCCGGCGCCGCGACCGCGCGGCGCCGGGGCCCATCCTTGGTTCTCTTCGATTCCCTGGGCCCCCTCCCCTCCCCTCCCCTCCCCTCCCCCTCCCGCCGCCTCCCCCTCCGCCCTCGTCAATCCGCACCCCTAGCCGAGGCCGCGCTGCAGCGGCAACCCCGGCTCACCCGGGAGGCTTACGGCGTACCGGAGTTGGACCGCATCGGGTGGTGCGCGGTGACCGGCCGCCGGAACGGTTCGTTGGTCGGTGCGGCACACCGCACCGCCGATCCGAAGAGGTCCCCGTCATGTCCGAACCCTCTGCCACGCCGCAGTTCCCGAGCAGCCCGACCGGCTCGGCCACCGGCGGCTCGGCCGGGCCCGCGACCCCCAAGACCCTGCTTGAGCAGATGCAGGAACTGCTCGCCTCGGTGACCGCGGACCTCGCCGCGCTCCAGTCCGACACCCGGGACACCGCCTCGGCCGCCGCCTACCCGGCCTGCACCGACACCTCCGCCGCTCCGATCTCGCCGGGCGCCCGGTAGTCCGGCGCCCGCTCCTCCTCCGTCGGCCCGCCGTCACCTGGCGGGCCGAGCCGGACCACCAGTAACGGCAAAGCCTGACCGGCCCGTTCGGGCTCCGCGCCACCGAGCGCCGTACGCCGCTCCCCTCCGCCCCGATCGGTCGCCTCGCGCAACCGCGCGGCCACGTCCTTGCAGTCCGACACCGCGTCGACCCCGTCGATGCACGTCCAGTAGAGGCTCTCGGTGTCGGCCCCGCAGGCCAGCACCACGAGCGTCTCCCCGACCTCCCTCAGCAGTTCGTCCAGCGCTCCCAACGCCGCCGCCGGTTCGCCGACTTCGGTGAGCCGGCCGGCCCGGCCGCCGCTCACCAGGGCGTTCGTGGCGACGGACCGTTCCAGGCAGACCGCCGCATGCGCCCCCGCCTCGGAGAGCTGCCGGCCGAGCCCCGTGAGTTCATCGTCCTCCGACTCCGCGAGCCGGGCGCCCACCGCCTCCGCGAGCAACGCGGCCTGCCGCGCCTCGGCCAGCACGTCCGGCACGTGTCTGGCCTCGGCCAGGGCGTGCCGGGCCGTCTTGATCAGTCGCAGCGCCTCCATGGCCCCGCTCCTTCCGCTCGTCGTCGCCGTCGACCAGCACCGCCGCCGGGGCGGTGGGGTGGTCACGAGGAGAGCGTGCGGGGAAGGCGGGGTGGGGTGCATCCACCCTTTCAAAAGCTGTGGAAAACCCGGGGGCTGTGGATAACTTCTGTCCCTCGGACAGGTGATCAGGCCAGGCCCGGATTGACATCGGTCGCTGTCCCCGGGACCGGGAAGCGGTGCTCGTTGCGCTCGATCTTGGCGGCGAGCGCCTCCAGCGGGTCCACCCCGACCGCCGTGCAGAACTGCACCAGGTACGCCAGCACGTCCGCGACCTCGTCGCGCACCCGGTGGGCCCGGTCCGGGTCCGACATCACCGCGGCCGCCTGTTCCGGCGTGAGCCACTGGAAGATCTCCAGCAGCTCCCCCGCCTCCACGGTCAGCGCCGCCGCCAGGTTCTTCGGCGTGTGGTACGGCTCCCACCGCCGGGCCGCCGCGAACTCCACCAGCCGCTGCCGCAGCCCCTCCAGAGTCGGCTCCCCAGGCTGCACGACACCCCCGGACGCCCCGGACGCCGCCGACTCCCCCGACCTCGTCACTCGCTCGTTCACGCTCCCAGGTCTACCGCATCCGCTCCCCCGACCGCAGCCGGGGCGTCCCCGCCCCCAGCCGCCGCCGAGCCCCCGCCGACCGCCGGGCCCTCCTCCCCGTGCCCGCCCTGGACCGGCACCCGGGCCGCCTCCGGCCGCAGCACCGTCAGCCCCGTCGCCGGATCCCGCCGGCACTCCACCAGCGCCACCGCGCCCGCCCGCTCCTCGCCCGCCCCGAACGCCTCCCGCGCCGCTGCCGGCTCCTGCAGCGCGGCCACCACCCGCAACTGGTTGCGCCCCGCCATGTCCCGCGCGAGCCGCAGCAGCGAGGCGGCCTGCTCGGTGGCGAGCCCGGCCCCGAGGTCCTCGGCGAGCACCGTGAGCTGCCGGTGCGCCCACGGCACCTCGGCGGCCACGTCGAGGTCGAGCACCCCGGCCCCGGTCAGCAGCACCGCCGCGAAGGCGAGGTGGCGCAGCATGCCGTCGGAGGCCTGGTCGGCGCCGGTGCGCCCGAGCACGCCCTCGTCGAAGACCGCCAGGACCCGTAGCCCCGTCCGGGTCTCGCGCTCGGCGAGGGTGAGCCCGAGCAGCGGGTGCGGCGCGGCCTCCTGGACGGCCCGCAGCAGTTGCCCGTACCGGCGCGGGCACTCGTGGGCGAGCCGGTTGATCAGGGCCGAGATGTTGGCGGCGTTGCTGCGCAGCCGGGCCTGCGGGTCGGCCTTGGCCCAGCCGCGCATCAGCGCCGGGACGGGGTGCAGCGGGAAGACCTCGCGCAGCGCGGTGAGCAGGTCCTCGGTGGCGGCGAGGACGAGCCGTTCACCGGTGGAGGAGCCGGCCACCCGCAGCGGCAGCTGGGCGGTGATCATGGTGCCGCTGGGGAACGGCGCCCGGATGTCCCCCTGCCGGGTGTCGTTGTGCCAGCAGACGTTGACGCGCCCGTTGCGTACGTCCTGCTCGCCGGTGTCCATCAGGGTCCGGCCGTCGAGGGTGAGCGACTCCCGGGCGATCCGGACCGCCCCGTCGGTGCGGATCACCAGGTCGAGCCGGATCCGGCCGCGCGGCGAGCGGACGGTGCAGCCCAGGATGACGGCGTCCCGCCCGTGCGGCACGCAGCCGCCGAGGCCCCCGCGTACGGGCGTGGCGAGCGGGCCGGTGCGGTCCCGCAGCCCGTCCAGGGAGCCGGCGATCTCCTCGCCGAGGGCGAGCCGGGACAGTACGGCGAGCGCGTCGAGGGCGTTGGACTTGCCGACCCCGGCGGGCCCGTGCAGCACGGTGAGCGGTGCGAGCGGCAGGACGGCCCGCCGGTAGGACTTGAAGGCGGTGAGCCGCAGCTCCTCGACGGTGGGGCGCGGCACGGGCGGCCGGTCGGGCCCCGGGGCGCCCGGGCGCAGTTGGGCCGGCCCGGCGGGCGCGGCGGCGTCGCGGTTCACCCGTCGGACGTTAGCCGCAGCCCGACGGGGCGAAACGTGCCTGCTGGGCAGATTCATCCCAACGTGGCGGGCCTATCGCACGCCGCTGACCTACGGCCGGCGGTACGCGGCCACCGTCACCGAGGCGGTCACCTCGACCGGTTCGGGCAGGTCCGCCAAGGCGGCGGCGAGCCGGTCGGGGTCGGTGTGCCAGGCGCTCGGCCCCATGCCGACGACGGTCCGGACGTCCTGGGCGGAGAGCCGCAGGGTGAACTCGACCGACTGCCGGCCGGTCGGCGTGAGGTACGGGCCGAGCTTCTCGTCGATCCGGCGCTGCTTCTCCTCGTCGACCGACAACAGGCCGAGGGCGGCGACGAGTTCGCGCAGGTGGCGGGCGGTGGGCGAGACCAGCAGCAGGGTGCCGCCGGGGCGCAGCACGCGGCGGATCTCGGGGCCGTTGCGCGGGGCGAAGACGTTGAGCATCAGGTCGGCGGTGGCGTCGCGCAGCGGCAGCGGGCGCCAGGCGTCGCAGACCACGGCGCCGATCCGGGGGTGGGCCTTGGCGGCGCGGCGCAGCGCGTACTTGGAGATGTCGAGGGCGGCGCCCGCCCGGCCGGGCAGGGCGTCGAGGACGTGGGCCAGGTAGTGGCCGGTGCCGGCGCCGAGGTCGGCGACCAGGCCGTCCGGTCCGGCCTCCGCCTCCGCCGCGGCACCCGTCGCCGCCGCGGCAGCGGCGACCGAGGCGGCAGCGGCGACCGAGGCGGCGGCAGCGGCGAGGGCGTCCGCGATCGGCCGGTAGTGGCCGGCGGCGAGGAAGTCGGCACGGGCTGCGACCATCTCGGCGGTGTCGCCGGTGCCGGTGTGGGCGTCACCGGCGAGGAGGCTGACGTAGCCCTGCTTGGCGAGGTCGAAGCTGTGCCCGGCGGGGCAGCGCAGGCTGCGCTCGTGCCGGGTGAGGTCCTGCGCGCAGTGGGGGCAGGCCAGGTAGGGCTCGATGTCCTGCAGCAACGTTCCGTCTTCTCTCGCCGTTCGGCCCCGGCCGGTCGGGGGCGCCAGCCAGCCTAACCACCCCGGCCCGTCGACGGCCGCCCCCGCTGCGCCGACACCGGCCCACCGGCCCCAGTGCGGGCCGGGCGAACGCCCGCACCGGCACCCCCTGCTCGGACACCGCCCCGCACCGGTCACCCCGACGCCCCGAACCTCCCCCGTTCCCCCGCCACCCGCAGCGCGAGCCCCGCAAGGGCCTCCGGCGCACCGGGCCGCCCGCGTACCCCCGGAAAGGCGTTGACGTCGACGATCACCGGCTCGGCGGCCCCGTCCAGCAGGTCGACCCCGTACACCTGCAGCCCGAACACCTCCCCCACCCGCAGGGCGAGCGCGGCCCGCCGGGCGGACGGCTCCCATTCCGCGGCCGACCCCGACTCGCCGTCACCGCTGGAGAGTTCGGACCGCCTTCGAGCCGCGAACACCTGACCGTCGACCACCCACAGCTTCTGGTCCCAGCCGTTGCCCCGGACGTACGGCTGGGTGACGACCTCCTCCTGCGGCCACTGCCCGGCGAGTTCCCGCAGCCGCGCCGCTCCGTCGACCAGGGCCACCAGGTCGTGGCGTCGGCTGTGCCGGCTCTTCACCACGAACGGGTATTCCTGGCCGGGGAGTTCGCCCAGCGGCCCGGCCGCGAGCGTCGCCGCGAACGGCAGTCCGGCGCCCCGGGCCAGTCCGGCCATCCGCACCCGGTCCTGGCAAAGCTCCGTCGCCGCGGCCGAGTTGACCACCGGCGCACCGCGCCGCTCCAACTCCCTTG
This sequence comes from Kitasatospora sp. NPDC096128, assembly GCF_040303105.1. Taxonomy (NCBI): domain Bacteria; kingdom Bacillati; phylum Actinomycetota; class Actinomycetes; order Kitasatosporales; family Streptomycetaceae; genus Kitasatospora; species Kitasatospora sp. NPDC096128. Next base: position 203,753 of record NZ_JBEOSP010000011.1, read on the forward strand.
CCAGCGCAAGCGCTTGCGGCGTACGTGCCTTGAGCAGATAGACATCGGCGAGCGAACCCCCACCGGCACCGCCCCCACCGGCACCGCCGGCACCCGCACCGAAGGGCACGACCTCCACCCGGCACCCGCGCCGCTCCAGCACCGCGGCGGCCGCCGCGAGCACGGGGTGCCCCGGGTCGCCCGTGATCAGTCCGACCCTCACCGCAGACCTCGCCTCACCGCAGACCTCACCTCAGGCCTCACCGCAGACCCCCGTCCACCAGGCCGAGCCGCCCGTAGTCCGCGCCGCCCGCCGGCACCAGCGCGGGCGCCGACACCGCCGTGCCGCTGCGCGCGAGTCGCAGCACCGCCCGGGCGACCCGCTCCACCGCGTCCGGCACCTGCCGGAAGCTGGGGAAGTCGTTGACGTCCACCACCACCGGCCCGTCCGGCCCGAGCAGCACGTCGATGCCGTACAGGTCGAGCCCGAACACCTCGCCCACCTGCGCGGCGATCCGCGCGACGCTCGCCGGCAGCGGCACCGGCCGCTCGCGCACGCCCTGCCCGGGGTGCAGCGGGGATTCCCGCTCGGTCGCGAAGAACTCGCCGTCGACGCAGTAGACCTTGAGGTCCGTGCCGTCGTTGGGCACGTACGGCTGCGCGATCAGCAGCCCCTCCCCGGCGAGTTCGGGGCCGAGGCCGACCAGGTCGTCGGGCCCGGCCACCAGTCGTACGCCCCGCCCGGAGCTGCCGTCCGCGGGTTTGACCACCAGCGGGTACTCGGCGGCCGGGATCTCGGCGAGCCGCTCCCAGCGGGCGGCCGCGTAGGTGACCGGGGCGGGCAGGCCGCGGATGCGGGCGATCACCGAGGCGAGCGCCTTGTCCCGGACGCCGCGGATCGAGCGGACGTCGTTGACGGTGGTGAGGCCCACCGCGGCGGCCGCCTCCAGCAGGGTGAGCCCGGGACCGCCGGAGACGGTCTTGAGCACCCAGGCGTCGTGGCTGCCGGCCCGGACCGCCTCGGAGATCACCAGCAGCGAGTCGCCGGGGCGCAGCACGTCCACCCGGTGCCCCCACGCGGCGAGTTGACGCGCCACGTCCAACGGCATGCCGTCCCGCCGGTAGCGCTCCTCCACCAGAAAGCAGAGCCTCATGGGCCTGACTTCCCCCCTTGCCTCGCCGAGTGCGGACGTCCGCCGTCCCCCTCGGCAGAGCTGTGAAGGGCTCAGCATGCCCGGCGTACACGCACAAGATCGCCGCGAGCGGGTAATCGTTCGGCAACAATCGTTCGCAACATTCGAACGCCGACGGCCGGACCGCCCGCCGCCGAGCCGCCGTCAGCTGACCGACCGCCCCACACCCAACTGGCGAGCCGCCGTCAGCCGCCCGACCGCCCCGCACCCAACTGCCGAGCCGCCGCCGAGCCGCCGTCAGCCCGCGGACCACCCACAGAAAGCGGTGGCGCCCCACCGCCGCCCCTGCTTGGATGCACGCCGTGACTTCAGCTGATCATGCTCCGGACAGTGCCCTGCTCGACGACCTCGAGCGCTACTACGACGCCGCGCCCCGCAGCGCCGCCACCGCCGAGGACTTCGGCCCGTTGACCCTGTTCGTCCGCCGCGGCAGCACCGGCTGGCACTACTACGCCCGCCCCACGCCCGGCCACGAGGGCCCGGCCGCCACCGCCGACGACGTCCGCCGGGTGCTGGAGCGGCAGCGGGAGCTGGGACTGCCGGAGGCCTTCGAGTGGGTGGCCGAGCAGAACCCCGAGCTGCGCACGGCGGTGGAGGCGGCCGGTCTGACGGTGCACGAGCACCCGCTGCTGGTGCTCGGCCCACAGGACGGGACGACCTCGACGCCGGCGCTCCCGGAGCGGACGGAGGTGCGGGTGCTGGCCGCGGACGCCCCCGAGCTGGCCCACGCGGTCGCCGTCCCGCACGTGGCCTTCGGCAATCCGGGCACCGCCGCCGGCAGCGCGGGCGCGGCCGAACTGGCCGTGAGCGCGGCCACGTTGACGGCCGATGGCGGGGTGGCGCGGGTCGCGCAGCGGATCGCCGACGGCGTCACCGCGCTGGCCGCCGTGCTGGAGGACGGCGCGGTGCTGTGCGCGGGCCAGCACAACCCGGTGGGCGCGGTCACCGAGGTGGTCGGGGTCGGCACGCTCCCCTCCGCCCGGCGGCGCGGGCTGGCCCTGACGGTCACCGCGGCCCTGGTGGCGCACGCCCGCGCCAACGGCGTACGGACGGTGTTCCTGTCCGCCGCGGACGAGGACGTCGCCCGGATCTACCGCCGGGCCGGCTTCCGCCCGTTCGCGACGGCCCTCGTCGCCGAGCCCGCGACCGAGCCTTCCGCCTAGCCCGCGACCTAGCCCGCGACCTAGCCCGCGACCTAGCCGGCGACCCAGCCCGCCCCCGCGGACGCCGAAGCCCGGACGCACCGACCCACCGGCACAGGCACGGGCACGGGTCAGTGGCCCACAGGGCATGGCCCACGGAGCACGGAGCACGGGGACGGCGGACGCACCACTCAGTCGTCGTCCCCGTCCTCGTCCTCCGCCCCCGTGACCTCCTCCCCCGCGGCCTCGTCGACCACCCAGGCCGCCAGCCGTTCGGCGACCCCCGACACCCCCAGCCGCCCTTCCCGGATGGCCCGGGACAGGCTGCGCACCTCGCGGGCGGTGGTGGCGACGGTGCAGCCGCTGGCGACGAGGTAGGCGTAAGCGACGGCGGTCGCGAAGAGCTCGTTGGTCTTCTCCAGGGCGGGCACCCGGATCAGCTGGTGCATCAGCGCGGCCGCGCGGTCCTGCGGTTCGGGGTAGACGGAGATGTCGAAGATCTCGGCCTGGTGCCGGGTGACGGCCGCGAGCAGCGAGCCGTAGTCGGTGACCTGCGGGTCACCGGGCGTGTACTGCTCGGCGGTCATGAGCAGCCACGAGAGGTCGACCTCCAGTTTCAACGGCGCACGTCCTGGAGCTCGCCCGACTCCCCGAACTCGGCGAGGAAGGCCGTCTCGTACTCCTTCATGAACTGCGCGGCGGCGTCGATGAAGGCCCGTCCGGACTCACCCATGTCCTGCTGGACCAGGCGTTCGATGTACTGGTTCATGCTGATCCCCTGCTGCTCCGCCCGTTCCCGGGCCATCTCCGCGGTCGTGGCGTCCACTCGGACGTTCAGCTGCTTCTTGCCCATGCCGTTCAAGCTAGCGCCGAAGCGCTAGCACAACAAGGGCGCACGCACACCGCACGCACACCTGCCGCACGCCCCCGCGCAACCTGTCCGTCACCGCACCGCCCCTCCAACCGCCCGCCGAACCCTCCCCGCGCCCCTCCCCCGGGCCGACCCCGCACGCCCCCTCAGGGGCTGGTACCCCGCCGACGGTGCCCCGGAACGGGGTTGAATACCCTATGGCGTGACCTCTATCGCCCCCGTGCCGGACAGCCCCACCGCTGTCGCCCCGCCCCCCAGCCCGGCCGCAGCTCCGGTGCCCCGCGCCTCGGCGAAGCCCAAGCGGCTGCCCGCCCTGGACGGCTTCCGGTTCGTCGCCGCGATCCTGGTCGTCTGCTTCCACCTCTCGTCGATGTGGTTCCTCTGGGGCAAGTCCCCCGCCGACGTGCTGCCCCGCGACTACGTGCGGTTCACCTCGTACGGCTGGCTCGGCGTCGAGCTCTTCTTCATGATCAGCGGCTTCGTGATCTGCATGAGCAGCTGGGGCCGCGGCATATCCCAGTACTTCACCTCTCGCGTGGTGCGGCTCTACCCGGCGTACTGGTGCGGAGTGATCATCACGTCGGCCGTCACGCTCTACTTCGGCGGCGCGACCAGCAGCCCCACCAAGTGGGACCGCCTGGTCAACCTCACGATGCTCCAGGAGCCGATGGGCGTCACCTACGTCGACAGCGTCTACTGGACGCTCTGGGTCGAGCTCCGCTTCTACCTGCTGTTCGCCGTCGTCGTCTGGATGGGCACCACCTACCGCCGGGTGGTGGCGTTCTGCGTCATCTGGACGACCGCCGGCATCCTCTCCCTGGCGACGGACTCAAAGGCGCTGCAGTACGTGCTGGCACCCAACACCACACCGTTCTTCGTGGCCGGCATCGCGTTCTACCTGATGTACCGGTACAAGCAGAACCTGCTGCTGTGGGGCATCGTCGGCTTCTCGTTCGTCCTCGCCGAGCACAACGTGATCGAGCGGCACCGGATCGTCGAGCACGACATCCGCCGCCACCTGGCGGAGTGGCCGACCCACTTCGTGGTCGCCGTCTTCTTCGTGATCATGGCGGGCCTCGCGCTCGGCTGGTTCAACCGCCTCGACTTCCGCTGGTTCACCAGCCTGGGCACGCTGACCTACCCGCTCTACCTGCTGCACTGCGAGATCGGCTGGACGATCATCATCCACTACCGCGACCGGGTCTCCCCCGGCGTGCTGGTCGCCTCGCTGACGGCGTCCTCGCTGGTCGCCGCGTGGCTGGTGCACAACCTGGTGGAGAAGCGGCTGGGCCCGCGCCTCAACAAGGCGCTGAAGAACACCATGGCCACCCTCCCCCGCACCTGACCCTCCCCCGCGGCCGCCCGACGACCCGCCCCGCGTCCGACCGGGCCTGACTTGAAGAGTGCTGCACCTTCCGGGACTCTGAACACTCCTGAGCGTTCCCCGAGCGGCACCGACCGGTTTTGTGGAGGCCGGCAATGACAGCCATGTTCGACCAGGAGCTGCGCGAGCAGCTCGCCCAGGCCCGGCGGGACCTCGCGGCGGCCCGGGCCGAAGGGGACGCCGACGGCGTCCAGGCGTACGAGGGCCGGGTCGCCTCGCTGCTGCGGCTCGCCGCCCAGCACGGCATCGACCTGCCGCACAGCGCCGACGAAGAGGAACACAACGAGTAGCGGGCGCGAAGGACGGCCCGCGCCCCGCGAACGCCGAGGAGGCGGCACCCCGTACGCCACGGGGTGCCGCCTCCTCGGCCGTCCGGAGGACGGTCGGGGTCACGCCCCGACGGGCTCCAGGATGGCCACGCACTCGAAGTGGTGCGTCATCGGGAACAGGTCGAACGCCCGCAGCGAGACCGGCCGGTAGCCGCCCTCGCGGAAGAACCCGAGGTCCCGGGCGAGCGCCGCCGGGTCGCAGGCCACGTACGCGATCCGGCGCGCCTCCAGGCCGACCAGGTGCGCGACGGTCTCCCGTCCGGCGCCCGAGCGCGGCGGGTCCAGCACGATCAGGTCGGTGGCGGTGATGCCGGTGCGCGGCAGCAGCGACTCGACCCGGTCGCACTCGATCCGCACGTTGTCCAGCGCGGCCAGGTTGTGCCGGGCGTCGACGACCGCCTGCTTGGCGGACTCGATGCCGAGCACCGCGCCGTCCTCGCCGACCCGGTCGGCCAGCGCGCCGGCGAACAGGCCGACCCCGCAGTACAGGTCGAGCGCGCTCTCGCCCCACTGCGGGTCCAGGCCGTCCAGCACCGCGTCGACCAGGGTGTCCGGCGCCTCCGGGTGGATCTGCCAGAAGCCGCCGTTGCTGACCCGCCAGGTGCGCCCGGCCGCCCGCTCCCGGACGAAGCCGCGCCCGTGCACCTTGTGCACGTCGCCCTGGTCGTCGACCCGGGCGATCGACACCGGCTTGTCCAGCTCGACCAGCGGCAGCTGGGCGCCGTCGCGCGGGGTCAGCACCACCTGGCGGTCCGAGGAACCGGTCGCGGCGAACGCCTCGACGCTCGCCACGCCCGGCCAGTCGCGGGACTCGATGCCCAGCTCGGTGACGCCCTCGGCGGCGATCAGGCAGCGGTCGATCACCTGCACGCCGTGCGAGCGGTGCTTGCGCAGCCCGACCTTGCCGCTATCCGCGTCCACCGTGTACTGCACCCGGGTGCGCCAGGCCGGCACCTGCCCGGCCGGCAGCTTGGCGCCGACCGGCTCGACACTGCCGTCCCAGCCGGCCTCGGCCGGGGTGAGCCCGGCCAGCTTCGCCAGCTGCTCGGTCAGCACCGCGGCCTTCAGCTTGCGCTGCCCGCCGGGGGTGACGTGCTGCCAGTCGCAGCCGCCGCACTTGCCCGGCCCGGCGAACGGGCACGGCGCCTCGATCCGGTCCTTGGCGGGCTCCAGCACCTCCACCGCGTCCGCGCGCAGGAAGCGCGAGGTGGAGGTCCCCTCGGTCACCTGGGCGACCACCTTCTCGCCGGGCAGCGCGTGCCGGACGAACAGCACCCGGCCCTCGTGCCGGGCCACGCAGTGCCCGCCGCCGTGCGCGACCGGGCCGACCTCGACCTCGTAGCGCTCGCCGACCAGCGGGTCCCCGGACGGCGTCTCCGGTCGCGACGGCCGCGCGGCACCGCGCAGCGCCTTCGGCGGCCGCACCGCCTGCTTGCGCGGCGCCTTCGCAGCGGCCCCGGCCGCGCCCTTCCCGTCCTTGGCGGGCTTCCCGTCCCGGACGGCCTTCTCGGCCCGGGCGGGCTTCTCCCCGCGACCCGGCTTCTCGGCCCGTACCGGCTTCTCGACCCGGGCCGGCTTCTCCGTCGGGGCCTCCCCCGGCACGACCGGCGCCGTGCTCACGGTCAGCCCGTCACGGTCGGTGGCCTCCGGCCGGCGCGGCTTGCCCCAGCGCGGCCGGGACACCTGTCCGGGCTGGGAGCCGCCCCGACGGGCGCCCTTGCCCTTGCCGGAGGCGCCGGAGGAGCCCGAGGAGCGGGGCGGAGTGTTGCGCGTCACTGGGAGGAGTCCTTGCTGCGGTCGGAGGTGGCACCGGTGCTGGCACCGGCACGGACGGAATCCTTCGACTTTACGGCCTTCGGCGCCCTCGGCTCGCCACGACGGACGGATCCCGGCGCCGACCAGGCCTTCTGCGGCTTGCGCCGCTCCGAGGACTCCAGCTGCCAGGGCACCGAGGTGACCATCACCCCGGGCTTGAACAGCAGCCGTCCCTTGAGCCGCAGCGCGCTCTGGTTGTGCAGCAGGTGCTCGTACCAGTGGCCGACCACGTACTCGGGGATGTAGACCGCGACCACGTCCCGCGGGCTGCTGCGCCGCAGGTTCTTCACGTAGTCCAGGACCGGCCCGGTGATCTCCCGGTACGGCGAGTCCAGCACCTTGAGCGGCACCTCGATGCCGCGCTCGTCCCACTCCCGCCGCAGCGCCGTGGTGTCGGCCGGGTCGACGTTGACGGTGATGGCCTCCAGGGTGTCGGCGTGGGCCAGCCGGGCGTAGGCGAGGGCGCGCAGCGCGGGCTTGTGCAGCTTGGAGACCAGCACGATGGCGTGCACCCGGGTGGGCAGCACCACGTCGTCCGGCTCCTCGGCGGCGGTGAGCTCCGCGGAGACCCGGTCGTAGTGGCGGCGGATGCCCTTCATCATCACGAACAGCACGGCCATCGCGGCGATCGCGATCCAGGCGTGGCCGATCTTGGTGACCAGGACGACGATCAGCACGGCCATGGTCATCACCAGGCCGAAGCCGTTGATCGCCCGGCTGCGCTGCATGTGGCGCCGCGTCGCCGGGTCGGTCTCGGTGCGCAGCAGCCGGGTCCAGTGCCGGATCATGCCGGACTGGCTCATGTTGAAGGAGACGAAGACGCCGACGATGTAGAGCTGGATCAGCCGGGTCGGGTCCGCGTTGAAGGCGATGATCAGCAGGATGGCGGCGATCGCCAGCAGGATGATGCCGTTGGAGAAGGCCAGCCGGTCGCCGCGGGTGTGCAGCTGGCGCGGCAGGTAGCGGTCCTGGGCGAGGATCGAGCCGAGCACCGGGAAGCCGTTGAAGGCGGTGTTGGCGGCCAGCACCAGGATCAGGCCGGTGACGGCGGCGACGAAGTAGAAGCCGGGGGTGAAGTTGTTGAAGACGGCTTCGCTGATCTGGGCCAGCGCGGTCTTCTGGTGGTAGCCGGGGCCGGAGCCGACCAGCTGTTCGGCCGGGTTCTCGGCCATCTGCACGCCGGTCAGCCGGGCCAGCCAGATGATGCCCATGAACATCACCACGGCGATGCTCGCCATCAGCAGCAGCGTGGTGGCCGCGTTCCTGCTCTTCGGCTTGCGGAAGGCCGGCACGCCGTTGGAGATCGCCTCGACGCCGGTGAGCGCCGCACAGCCGGAGGAGAAGGACTTGAGCAGCAGGAAGACCAGCGCGAACCCGGAGAGCGAGTCGTTGCCGGGGATGGCGGCGAGGTGGAAGCCGGAGCTCTCGGCCGGCATGGACTGGCCGAGCACGAAATGCCGGAAGACGCCGTAGCCGACCATGCCGATCACGCCCGCCATGAAGGCGTAGGTGGGCACCGCGAAGGCGGAGCCCGACTCGCGCACCCCGCGCAGGTTCATGCCCATCAGCAGCACGACCACGACCACCGACACGATCATCTCGTGGCCGCGCAGCGCCGGGACGGCGGAGACCACGTTGGCGACGCCGGAGGTGGTGGACACGGCGACGGTGAGCACGTAGTCGACCATCAGGGCCGCGGCGACGACCAGTCCGGCGGCCGGGCCGTGGTTGACGGTCGCCACCTCGTAGTCGCCGCCCCCGCTGGGGTAGGCGTGCACGTTCTGCCGGTAGGACGCGACGACGGCGAGCATCACGACCGCCACCACGACGCCGATCTGCCAGGAGAAGTGGATGGCCGATACGCCCGCGATGGAGAGCGTGAGGAGGATCTCCTCCGGGGCGTACGCGACCGAGGAGAGCGCGTCCGAGGCGAAGACGGGCAGTGCGATCCGCTTGGGGAGGAGCGTCTCCCCGAGCTTGTCACTGCGCAGGGCACGCCCGATCAGGAGGCGTTTCGGAAGGTCAGTCGGCATAGGCACGTTAAGGAATCGTAGGGGTTTCCCGGCAGGGCTTGCGCCGTTCATCCCCCCCTTCGTCGCGACTGTGTTCGGTGGACCGGCTAGCGTGTCGGATACGAGTCGGTGGGCAACACTCTGGTTGTCGGGCTGAGTCCGGCCGACGCCCCACGAGAACCCTCGCCCCGGAATGCCCGGGCGGGAAAGGGAGATGAACGGTGTTTGCGCAGGTCAAGAACCCTTCGGGACGGGTGAGGTAGCGCCGGTGCACATCGTCATCATGGGCTGCGGCCGCGTGGGCTCGGCCCTCGCGAGAACCCTGGAGAAACAGGGCCACTCGGTGGCCGTGGTCGACCAGGACCCGACCGCCTTCCGCCGGCTGGGCGCCGGGTTCAACGGGCGCCGGGTGACCGGGGTGGGCTTCGACCAGGACACCCTGCGCGAGGCGGGCATCGAGGAGGCCGGTGCCTTCGCCGCCGTCTCCAGCGGCGACAACTCCAACATCATCGCCGCCCGGGTCGCCCGGGAGACCTTCGGCGTGGAGAACGTCGCGGCCCGGATCTACGACCCCCGCCGCGCCGAGGTGTACCAGCGTCTGGGCATCCCGACGGTGGCGACGGTCCGCTGGACCGCCGACCAGATGCTGCGCCGGCTGCTGCCGAGCGGCGCCGAGCCGCTGTGGCAGGACCCGAGCGGCAGCGTGCAGCTGGCCGAGGTCGCGTACCACCCGGACTGGGTGGGTCGGCGGATCAGCCTCCTGGAGGAGGCGTCCGGCGCCCGGGTGTCGTTCGTCACCCGGCTCGGCGAGGGGATGCTCCCCTCGCCGCAGATGGTGGTGCAGGAGGGCGACCTGGTGCACGTGATGCTGCGCCGGGCCGACCTGACGGCCGTCGAGGCCGCGTTCGCGCAGGGGCCGAAGGAGGAGGGTCACTGATGCGGGTCGCCATTGCCGGTGCCGGTGCCGTGGGCCGCTCGATCGCGGGCGAGCTGCTGGAGAACGGTCACGAGGTCCTGCTGATCGACAAGAACCCGAACTCCATCTCGGTGGAGCGGGTGCCCATGGCGGAGTGGCTGCTGGCCGACGCCTGCGAGATCACCTCGCTGGACGAGGCGGCGCTGCAGCGCTGCCACGTGGTGATCGCCGCGACCGGTGACGACAAGGTCAACCTGGTCGTCTCGCTGCTCGCCAAGACCGAGTACGCGGTGCCGCGGGTGGTCGCCCGGGTGAACAACCCGAAGAACGAGTGGCTCTTCAACGAGTCCTGGGGCGTGGACGTGGCCGTCTCCACCCCGCGCCTGATGTCCGCGCTGGTGGAGGAGGCGGTCAGCGTCGGCGACCTGGTCCGCCTGATGCGCTTCAGCCAGGGCAACGCCAACCTGGTCGAGCTGACCCTGGCCGGCGAGGCCGAGCTGGTCGGCACCCGGGTGGGCGACGTCTCCTGGCCGCAGGACACCGCGCTGGTGAGCATCATCCGCGAGGGCCGGGTGCTGGTTCCGGGCAAGGACGACACCCTGGAGGGCGGCGACGAGCTGCTCTTCGTGGCCGCGCAGGAGCGCGAGGAGGAGCTGGAGCAGCTGCTGTCGGCGACCTCCGGCGCCCAGTAGGAGCCCGGGAGGAGCCCGGGAGGAGCCCGTGCGCCCCATGGGCGCGCACGCGCGAGTACGGCCGAGGGCCCGCACCCCCGTCATGGGGGTGCGGGCCCTCGGCCGTACCGGTGGGAGCGGCTACTTGGCCGGCTCCTCCTCGTCGTCGACCGGCGCCTTGATCGGCGGCGGCGCCTTGAGCAGGATCTGCCAGGTGACGTACATCGCCAGCAGCAGCGGCGGGATGCCGAGGGCGACCTTCAGCCAGCCGAGCAGGTTGACGTTGTGGGTGAAGTACAGCGGGAAGAGGATCACCGGCTTGAGGCCCATGATCACCACCCAGGCCCAGGTCGCCCTGGTGTAGGCGGCGAGCCGGCCCGGGTTCTCCTTGCGCCAGGTGAACATCTCGCCGGTGATCGGGCCGAGCATCAGTCCGATCATCGGCCAGCGCACCAGGGCGGAGACCGCGAAGCCGGCGCAGTAGGCGACGCTCCAGAGCAGGCCGGGCAGGTAGAAGTCCTCGGCCTTGCCGCTCTTCATCGCGATCCAGGCGCCGAGGGCGACGCCGAACACCCCGCTGAACGCGTGCTGGATGGTCTCCCGCCGGACCAGCCGGGCCACCACGAACAGGGCGCTGAGGCCGAGCGCGGCCCAGGCCGCGGCGCTGACCTGGTGGGTGATGTTGTAGGTGACGATGAAGACCAGGCCGGGCAGCGTCATGTCGATCATGCCGCGCACGCCGCCGAAGGCCTGGAGGACGGTGTCGGCGGCCTCCTTGGAGGCGGCCTGCCGGGCGGCCTCCGCGGCCGCCGGGTCGAGCGGCGGCTCGGCGGCGGTCGGCTCGGTGCCTTCGATCGACCGGGCCAGTCCGTCCACGGCCTCCGCGGCGGCGGCGTCCTGCCAGGCCGCCACGTCGGCGGCGTCCAGGTCGATCCGGGCGGCGGCGTCTCCGCCGGGGTGGTTGCTCACGCTCATTCGCTCCCGTGTCCGACCGGACGCAGTTCGTAGCGGGGGTTGAACAGCACGCGGCGCCCGCGTGCGTGGCTGATCCGGCCGCTGGCGACGAGCCGGCGGCCCGGTTCTATGCCCGCGATCGAACGGCGACCCAGCCAGACGACCTCCAGCGCCTCGGTTCCGTCGAAGAGCTCGGCCTCCAGGGCCGGCACCCCGGCCCGCGGGCGGAGCGTCACCGTGCGCAGCGTGCCCGCGACGGTGACCAGCTGCCGGTCGGCGCAGCCGGCGATCGGCGTGCAGCCGGACTCGGCGGCGCTCTCCTGGCGCAGGTCCTCGGCGTCCAGTTCCTCGGCCGAGGTGGTCAGCCGGCTGAGCATGCGGCGGAATCGCCCCGGCGGCTGGCCACTGCTGTTGTCACCACTCATGTCGGCAGGGTACCGGTTTCGGTGCCCCCGGCGGCAGGCGTCGCCTCCGCCGGGGGGCCTTTCGGCGGCCGGGCGGTCAGCTCTCGAAGCGGTAGCCCATGCCCGGTTCGGTGATGAAGTGGCGCGGGTGCGAAGGGTCGCGCTCCAGCTTGCGGCGCAGCTGGGCGAGGTAGACCCGCAGGTAGTTGGTCTCGGTGCGGTAGGCCGGGCCCCAGACCTCCTGGAGCAGCTGGGTCTGGCTGACCAGTCGCCCGGCGTTGCGGACCAGGACCTCCAGCAGGTGCCATTCGGTGGGCGTGAGGCGTACGTCGGTGCCGTCCCGGTTGACCTTCTTGGCGGCGAGGTCGACGGTGAAGCTCTCGGTGACGACCAGCGAGTCGTCCTCCCCGGCGACCGGCTCGGCCCGGCGCACGGCGGCCCGCATCCGGGCGAGCAGCTCGTCCATGCCGAAGGGCTTGGTCACGTAGTCGTCGGCGCCGGCGTCCAGGGCCTCGACCTTCTCGTCGGAGGCGTGCCGGGCCGACAGCACGATGATCGGCACCCGGGTCCAGCCGCGCAGCCCGCGGATCACCTCGACGCCGTCCATGTCGGGCAGGCCCAGGTCGAGGACGACGACGTCGGGATGGCGGGCGGCGGCCAGTTCCAGCGCGGTCGCCCCGTCATGGGCCGCGTCGACCTCGTACTTGCGGGCCTTGAGGTTGATCACCAGTGCGCGGACGATCTGCGGTTCGTCGTCCACGACGAGGACCCGGGTCATTTACGGGCTCCGCCTTTCAGGCTGTCGGATCTTACGGACTGTGTCTTGGCTGTTCGTACGGCTCGTACGGCGCGGTCCGCCGGGTCTCACGTGATCAGTTCGGAGAGCGGGTCCCGGCCCTCGCCGCCCGGCGCGTCCGGTTCGGGCAGCTCGGGCTGCTCGGGCGGCCGTTCCGCGGCGGGCAGGCTGACGACCATGGTGAGGCCGCCGCCGGGGGTGTCCTCGGCGGTGACGGTACCGTCCATGGCCTCGACGAACCCGCGCGCCACCGCGAGCCCGAGGCCGACCCCGGCGCCGCGCGGCGCGTCCCCGTAGCGCTGGAACGGCGCGAAGATCCGCTCCTTGGCGTCCTCGGGCACACCCGGCCCGCGGTCCACGATCCGCAGCTCGACGCGGCCCGGCCGGCCCGGCTGGTGCAGGGCGTCGGCCTTGACCAGCACCTTGACGCCCTCCGGGCTGTACTTGACGGCGTTCTCGACCAGGTTGGCCAGCGAGCGCTCCAGCAGCCCGCCGTCGGCGCGGATCATCGGCAGTGTCTCCGGCACCTCCAGCCGCACGGCCTCCGGCGGGACGCCGCCGAGCGCGTACGGCACCACCTCGTCCAGGTCGGTCTCCTGGATCAGCGGGGTGACGGTGCCGGTCTGCAGCCGGCTCATGTCCAGCAGGTTGTTGATCAGGTGGTCGAGCCGGTCGGCTCCGGCCTCGATCCCGGCCAGCAGCTCGGCCTCGTCCTCCGGGTCCCACTGGACGTCGGCCGAACGCAGGGAGGTCACCGAGGCCTTGATGCCCGCCAGCGGGGTGCGCAGGTCGTGCGAGACGGCGGCCAGCAGGGCGGTCCGGATCCGGTTGCCCTCGGCCTCCCGGCGGGCCGCGGCGGCCTCCCGGGCCAGCCGGCGGCGCTCCAGCACCACGGCGGCCTGGGCGGCGAAGGCCCCCAGCAGCCGCCGGTCCGTCCCGGGCAGCACCCGGCCGCGCAGCACCAGGGCCAGGCTCTCCCCGACCGGGACGTCGACGTCGGCCTCCTCGGGGCGCCCGGGCGGGCGCGGCCCGGCGGTGGCGACGGGTGCCCAGCCGCCGGTCGGCTCGGGGCGCTCCAGCAGCGCGGCGCTCTCCTGCCCGAAGGTCTCCCGGACCTGTTCCATCAGCGCGGTCAGCACTCCGTCCCCGTTCGGGGCGCCGCGCAGCACCGTGCCGGCCAGCGCGCTGAGGGTCTGCGCCTCGGCCTGGGCGCGGGCCGCCTGGTGGGTGCGCCGGGCCGCCAGGTCCACCACGGAGGCGACCGAGCAGCCGACGATGGTGAATATCGCCACCGCCATGATGTTCTGCGGCTCGTTGATGGAGAAGGTGTGCAGCGGCGGGGTGAAGTAGAAGTTCAGCACCGAGGAGCCGACCAGCGCCGAACCGATCGACGGCAGCAGCCCGCCGACCAGCGCCGCGCACACCGTGAGCGACAGGAACAGCAGCATGTCGGTGGACAGGCCGAGCCCGCCGATCGTGGTCAGCACCAGAGCCAGCACCGGCGGGCCGGCCAGTCCGATCAGCCAGCCGGCGATGGTCCGGGTCCGGCCCAGGTCGGTGATCCGCCGCACGGGTATCTTGTTGCGCCGCCCGTGCCCGGCGTGCTCGTGGGTGACCATGTGGACGTCGATGTCCCCGGCCTTCTGGGTGACCAGGGTGCCGACGCCTGGCCCGTAGACGTACTGCCAGCGGGGCCGGCGGCTGGTGCCCAGCACGATCTGGGTGGCGTTCACCCCCCGGGCGAAGTCCAGCAGCCCGTCGGCCGGGTCGTCGCCCAGGACGTTGTGGAAGGAGCCGCCGAGGCTCTCCACCAGCGCGCGCTGCTCGATCAGCGTCTGCGGGGAGCCGGTGCCGGCGAGCCCGTCGGAGCGGGAGATGTGGACGGCCAGCAGCTCGCCGCCGGAAACGCGGGCGGCGATCCGGGCCGCCCGGCGGATCAGCGTCGCCCCCTCGGGGCCGCCGGTCAGGCCGACCACGATCCGCTCCCGGGCCTGCCAGGTGCCCTCGATGCCCTGCTCGGCGCGGTACTTCTGCAGGTACTCGTCGACCCGGTCCGCGGTCCACAGCAGCGCCAGCTCGCGCAGTGCGGTCAGGTTGCCCGGGCGGAAGTAGTTGGCGAGTGCCGCGTCGATCTTCTCCGGCATGTACACGTTGCCGTGCGCCAGCCGCCGTCGCAGCGCCTGCGGGGACATGTCCACCAGCTCGATCTGGTCCGCCCGGCGGACCACCTCGTCCGGGACGGTCTCGCGCTGGCGCACCCCGGTGATGCCCTCGACGGCGTCGCCGAGCGACTCCAGGTGCTGGACGTTCACGGTGGAGATCACGTCGATCCCGGCCGCGAGCAGCTCCTCGACGTCCTGCCAGCGCTTCTCGTTGCGGCAGCCGGGGACGTTGGTGTGGGCCAGCTCGTCCACCAGCGCCACCTGCGGGCGGCGGGCCAGTACGGCGTCCAGGTCCATCTCGGAGAACCGCGCGCCGCGGTGCACCACCTGCTGCCGGAGCACGACCTCCAGCCCGGCCACGAGGTCCGCGGTCCGTCGCCGGCCGTGGTCCTCCACGAACGCCACCACGACGTCCGTCCCACGCTCCTGCCGCCGGTGTGCCTCGGCGAGCATGGCGTACGTCTTGCCGACCCCGGGGGCCGCCCCGAGGTAGATGCGCAGCCTGCCTCGTCCCATGAGCACCATTCTTGATCCGGCTCAGTCCGGGAGCCACCCCCGGACACCTGTTCCCCCTGCCTTCGAGACTACGGCGTGGGCCGCAGCATTCCAGTGATCAGTGCACTGATCATGCGGTTTTAGCGGCATATTGACGGAGGAGCAGCCACTCGGCGGGGGTCGATCGGGGGCCGGCGGCCCGTTCTCCGCCGAATCTCCACCGGATTCCCGCCGGCTTTCCGGGAAACGCGAAGAACCCCCATCCGGAATCCGGATGGGGGTTCTTCTGAATGATTGTTCGGCGGCGTCCTACTCTCCCACAGGGTCCCCCCTGCAG